>NZ_JCAXDU010000028.1:0-51055 GCF_059759155.1 Rhodococcus sp. GQ147 | reverse complement strand
CGGATGTCAGGCACCGATCGCTTCGACTGCCGGCGTGGCGGGGCGTCCGATGAGGCGTTCGAGATCTCCGCTGTCGGTGTCGAGCGCGCCGACGGCGATGCCCGCGTCGGAGTCGGCGAGCACTGCTGCGAACTGTGCGGGCACACCGGCGTTCTCGAGGATCTTCGCGTACTCCTCCTTCGGCAGATCCTTGTAGGTGACGGGCACGCCGACGATGCCGGAGAGGACCTCCGCCAGTTCGGTGTAGGTCAGTCGCTCGCCACCGAGTTCGTAGACGGCACCGGCGTGTCCCTCGGTCGTGAGGACCGCGGCGGCCGCTTCGGCGAAGTCCTTGCGGGCCGCCCCGGCGACGCGGCCGGCCCCGGCCGAACCGAACAGCGCACCGGAGGCAGCAGCCGCGGCGACCGAGCTGTCGTAGTTCTCCCAGTACCAGCCGTTGCGCAGCAGGGCGTGGTCGATGCCGGAAGCCGCGAGCAGTTCCTCGGTGGCCTTGTGTTCACCGGCGAGGATCAGCGGACTCGTCGCTGCGTGCAGGATCGAGGTGTAGGCGATGAACGCGACGCCAGCGGCCTCGGCGGCGTCGATGATGTTGGTGTGCTGGGGCAGTCGCTGCCCCACTTCGCTGCCGGAGACGAGGAGCAGCTTGTCGACACCGGCCAGCGCGTCGCGCAGGGCATCCGCATCGGCGTAGTCCGCAACACGGACCTGCACTCCGTCGGCGGCCAGATCTGCGGCCTTCGCCGCGTCGCGCACGACGGCGACGATGTCGCCGGCGGCGACTCCGCGGGCGCGGAGAGCGGTGATGGTCAGGCGGCCGAGGTGACCGGCGGCTCCGGTGACAGCGATGGTCATGGGACTCCTCGAAGTGGTCGAGTGGGATCGGGAACGACACCATTCCATCACTTACTTTTAGTAAGTGCAACCGATCGAGCCAGTACCATTCGTTCTCATAGCCGTCGTATACTCGGCGTTCATGAGCACCGATCGCCTCCCCGAAGCCGACGTCTTCGCGCGCGAGTGCCCGTCACGTCCGGTGCTGCAGAGCATCACCGGACGCTGGGGTGTGCTGGTGCTGGCGGCGCTCGTCGACGACACGCGCCGGTTCTCGGAACTGCGTCGCCGGGTCGACGGCGTGAGCGAACGCATGCTGTCGCAGACCCTGCAGACCCTCGAACGCGACGGTCTGATCCACCGCGCCGTGCTGGGGACGATCCCTCCGCATGTCGAGTACTCGCTCACCGCCCTCGGACGCCGCATCACCGCGCCCCTGCTGACGCTCATCGACGTCGTGGAGGAGTCGATGCCCGAGATCGTCGCCGCGCAGGACGAGTACGACCGCAGCCACTGATCCGGGCGGCGCGAACCACCCCCACCGGCATGGATGCGGCTGACAGAATGAAGCGGCCGGTCGCTCCGGCCGGTGTCGCCCGCCGGAAGGACATCCACAATGGCGCACATCAATCTCGGTAAGCAGCACCCGGCCGCCTACAAGAACGTTCTGGCGTTGAACAAGGAGGTCGAGGAGGCCGTCTCGCAGGCCGGTCTCGATGCGAAGCTCGCCGAACTGGTGAAGATCCGCACGTCGCAGCTCAACGGATGCGCGTTCTGCCTGCGTATGCATACGCGCGACGCCTTGGAGAAGGGCGAGACCACCGATCGTCTCGCGGTCGTCGCGGCCTGGTGGGAGTCGCAGTACTTCACCGACCAGGAGCGCGCCGCGCTCGCGCTGGCGGAAGAAGTCACACGCCCCATGGAACCCGGTCGTCACGAGTGGGACAACGGTGCACTCAGTGACGAGCAGGTTTCCGCGGTCACGTGGCTTGCGATCGTCATGAACGCGTGGAACCGCATCGCCGTTCGGAGCCACTACCCCGTCGCCCCGTGACCCGCACCGGCCTCACGCCCCCACTGGTCAGAAGTTGGTGAGGTTCGGGAAGAACAGCACCTGCCCGACGGTGATCCTGTTCGGATCGTCGATGTGATTGGCAGCCGCGATCATCGCGAACATCTCCGCGTTCCCGTAGTGGTCCTCCGCCAGAGCCCGCAGGGTATCGCCAGGGACGACGGTGTGCCGGTAGTTGAGCCCCGGACGAATCAGCACGCGGCCGACCTGGATGACATTCGGGTCGGCGATGCGGTTGGCCGCCGCGAGCACCGGGAACAGGGTCCCGTCGCCGTAGAAGTGTTGCGCCAATCCCGACAGTGTCTCGTCCGGTGCAACGGTGTGCCGTTCGGTGATGTACGGGATGAGCAGTTCCTGTCCGACGGTGATCTCGTCCGGATCGGTGATGCCGTTCGGAACGGCGATGACGAGGAACAGCGTCGCGTCACCGTAGAACCTCTGCGCCAACTTCGAGAGCGTGTCGCCTGCGACGACTTCGTATTTCGTAACCATGACCGTACCTCGGTGGTGTCGAGCGTCCGCGATCCGAATCGAATCGACGAAGATCATGGTGGTCACTAACGGCAGCAGGCACACGCGTAGCGCGCTGCCCGAATCTCGTATGAAAGTTCCGTCGACTACGTCGGTGGCAGCAGTTCGAAGACCGGATGGTGACCGGCCTCTGCGACGAACCGTTCCACCGGATCGTTCCTGCGTGCCTCGAAATACCGCCGGGTGGCGGACGCCAGCTCGATGTACCGCTGCAGGACGGGCCCGGCCTCCTCCGCTGATAGCTCACGGATCGAGTAGCGGCGCGTGTCGCGGCGCCTGCTGAGCTCGACCTCGCGGGCAGCACGCGCGTTGTGCACCCACCCCACCGATCCGTACGGGGCCACGAGCCAGCGTTTTCCGTGCAGATCGACGATCAGCACGGGGTTGCGGCGGATCTTCCCGGTGCGCCTGCCGCGTGTGGTCAGTAGATAGGAGTGCGGCACCAATCCCGCACGAGTAAGCGTGCTCATCGCGACGTTCTCGATGTGTCGCCACCGGCTCGGTCGGTAGGTGCGCTCGGGACGGAAGGAGCTGTCGGTCATGGTCTGCCCTCATGCCCGTCGCGTACGGCACTCGGAACGTGTTCGACAAAGTTGGGGCACCGACGTCCGACGTACCCCGGGCTCCCTGAGCCGGGGCAGCGTGGCCGACATGTCCACATGTGTCCGGTCGGTCGGGCGACCCGTCAGTGCCTGCTGGTGGATTCGTCGGTGACGAGGCGGTACAGCACGTACACCGCGAACCACGCGATGAGCACCGACGCGATCACGAGGGCGATCTCGTAGAAGAGGACCATATGCTCGATGCTACGACCCGCCGCGGCTACCTGCCTATTATCACCGGAACTGTCCGCCGCGCCAGGTCGGCAGGTCGCGCGTTCCGAGAGCCACTTCGAGGGCCGCCTGTCCGGACAGTCGTGTCGAGTCCAGTGCCGGCAACGGCGAGTCGTCCGGGGAGACCAGAAGTGGGATCTCGGTGCACACCAGCGCGACCGCGTCGCACCCGGACTCCGCGAGTCTGCCGATGAGGTCCGCGAAGGACGTCCGGGTCTCGTCCCGGAAGATGCCGTGCACCAGTTCGTCGAAGATCGCCGCGTGTACTAGGTCCTGATCGTCGTCGGTCGGGATGATGGCCTCGATTCCGCGTGCCGCCAGTTCGCGGGGATACAGAGTGCCCTGCATGGTGAACCGCGTTCCCAGGATGCCGACGCGTCGGTGCCCGGCACGCTGCGCTGCGTCGGCCACGATGTCGATCAGGTGCAGCCCGGGAATCGTGAGTGGATCACCGTGTGCTTCGAGCGCGAGATGAGCGGTGTTGTCCGGGCACACGAAGAAGTCGCAGCCGGCCCAGGCCAGACGATCGACGCTGGTTGCAAGCATGGCGCGCACCGCTTCGTAATCCCCGCGCTCCCACGCGGGCATGCAGTGCTCGAAGGAGATGCAGTCCATGGTGACATCCGGATGCGCCGGATGCCCGAGACGGTTGCTGTGCTGACAGACCTCGCGCCAGCACAGCGAGGCACCTTCCCAGCTGTGGCCCAGGATTCCGACGTGTTTCATCCTTGTACCCCCTCTGTCCTGCGCCTGTGGTCGCTCTCCGTGTGACGAGCGGGAGGGCGACCACGGCGGTGATAGATCAGGATCCGGATGACGATCCGGTCTCGATCAGCTGCGTGATGACGGCGACGAGAACATCCGCAAGGAACATTGCTGCAGAGCCCATTCGATTACCTCTTCTCTTCGGTGTGTCGATACACGCTCAAGCGAGCGCAGACTGCCCAGCGCTGCAATGTGTTTCATTACATCCGCCGGCTGGAGCAGACATTCGACAACTCCCGCCCCGCACAGTCGGTGACCGGCGCCACAGTCGAGGGGCCCCTTCCTCAGCGGGCTTCCCGGTCCCCGATCCGGGGGGTGCACAGTTTTCGACCGTCGCCCGCAGCTGATCGTCATAAGTGGGGATTATGACGATCATTACGCACGCTCGATCGCGGACGAGATCGAGTTGTTCCTATTTCAGTCCTCGTTACGCAATGCAAAGCAGTGCGGTTTCTACCCAGCTCAGCGTTTTTCGTAACGTTTCGTTTCGTCACGATCTCGTTTTTAATTACGTAACTGAATGCGGTACGATACCTGCGACCCGGGATTTCCACGCGCCACAACGAGGACACCCATGACCGACGCACACTCCCCCACTCCCGAAGCGACCACCGACGAGGAGGACTCGAGCAAACCCCGGGTGGGACGCCCTCGGAAGTACGCCACGGCAGCCGACCGTGTGCGCGCCTATCGCGAACGCGAACGTGCCAAGAAAGAAGCCGCCGGCACGGCCCCGGCGGTCGTCGAGAGCCCGGACGATGCGGTCTCCGCGCTCACGGCCGCCACCACTGCCCTACGCGCCCTCGCAACCAACAGCGTCGAGCAGTACTCGGCGATCGCCGAACGGATCACCACCGCGGTCGACAAGCTCACCGACGCCGAGGCCCTCGAGGCGCAGATGACGCGGTCCGCCGCCGAACTCGCGAAGGTCAAAGCCGACGCCGACGCGAAGATCGTCCGTCTACGCGAACAACTCGCCCAGGCACTCGAGGACCGCGACAACGCCGACGCGGCAGTGGCCGCCGTCGACGCCGAACTCGCCGACGCTCGTACCGCACACACCGAACAGGTGCGCCGACTCGACGAGGCGCATCACGCCGAGTTGACGCGCCTCAAGGACGAGCACGCCGCAACACTGCAGCGGTGGAAGGACGAGTTCGAGGCCGCGACCGCCGAGCACACAGGGGTAGTCGGCGACCTGCGTGCGACGATCGTTCAGCAGGACGAATCCCTCACCGCGCAGCGACGCGAACTCGACGAGGCAGCAGCCCAGCGTGAGCGCGCGACCGTCGAGGTCACCGACCTGCGAGCCGAGATCGCGCGCCTGCAGGCCGCACTCGACCGGGAGGTCTCTACCCGCGAGCGCCTCGACACCGAGCTCACCACCGAGCGCGACCGCACCTCCGAGCTACGGAGCCGACTCGAGGAATCGCGCATCACCGCCGCGACGGCCCAGGCAGCCGAGACCGCGGCACGAGCACGCGGCGACGAACTGCGGGCCGAACTGTCGGCACTGCGCGACGAGATCACCGCCTTGCGCGACGAGACGAAGACGCTTCAGACTGAAAATCTGACGCTGAGAACCGAATCGACCTCTCTCCGCGCCGAACTGGATGCAGTGGGGGCCGCCGGGACGAGCTGAGCCGGTCGCCCGATCATCGAGAGGTTCGATGCCGATCTCCGCCGGCGGGGGCGAGCGTCAACCGAGCTGTTCGAACAACGACACGATGATGCCGTCCGGTCCCCGCACGTACGCCATTCGCACGCTGTTCTCGTATTCACCGATACCCCCGACGAGCCCGTAACCCTGCTCGGCTACAGCGTCGACGGCAACTTGGAGGTCGCCGACCTCGAACGACACATTGCGGATCCCGAGCTCGTTCGGCATCGCCGTCGGCGAACCGGGGAGGTGGTCGGGCGCGATGAAGCGCGAAAGCTCGAGCCGGGTCCCTCCGTCCGGGGGTCGGAGCATCACGATCTCGCAGTGCGTGCCGGGGAGTCCGCAGACGGTCGCAGGAAAGTCGCCCTGCACAGAGCCGGTGCCTTCGACCTCGAAACCGAGGCCGGCGAAGAACGCCGTCGCAACGTCGAGGTCGGAGACGGTGAGGCCGACATGGTCGAAACGTCGTACGTGTGCCATGGGATCCATCCTTCGATGTTGTCTCGTCCGTTTACTGCTGGGACGGAGCCGGTGCTCGGATCTCGGCATTCCGCGGACTCGGTGGGACATCGGATCGTTCCCCACCCCCGCATCGATGAGCTACGACGCGCCCACCGCTCTGCGACGCGTCCCTCTGATCCGAGCAGCCCTGACAAGCATCAGCAGGCACAGCCCGATACCCCATCCGATCTCCGACAGCATCACACCCACTCCCGCCTGACCGGTGTCGTCGGTACTGGCAACCACGCTGAATGCGGTGGTGAACCCTGCCGCCGTGCCGATTGCGGCGGCCAGTCCACCGCTGACCACCCAGCGGGATCGACGAGCGCAAAGGAAGCATGACAGCACGACGGTCACTCCACAGGCGATCACCTGCCAGGTGGGGAACTCGTTCGGTGCGGGCAGGCCGGGACCTCGGAACTCACCGTCGTGTTCGGCCGACCAACTCAACCATCCCGCGCAGGACAAGAATCCGAGTGCGAATGCGGTTGCACCGGTCGCCCACAGGCCGCGCCGGCCGAGACCCGCGGGTCGATCACCGGTGTGCTCGTGGTCGCTCGACGGACTCCGGACACCCGCACGCTCCCGCTGCCAGGCAACCCACACCATGCTCACGCCGATCAGGGTCGGCACGCCCACGAAGATGAGCACGATCCACAAGAATTGAGCCCAGGAGAAATCGAAACCGGCAGCCATAGGCAGACAGTATGTCGAGTGGAACGAGAGTCCGACGCACGGTCGTGATCGGCCTACGATGCCGGCCCTACGATCGGCCGCGTCCCCATCCGTACGAGGAGCGCGGTCACCTCGGGTACTTGCGCAGTTCGTTCTTGGCGATGGTGCGCAGGTGCACTTCGTCGGGCCCGTCGTAGATGCGCATAGCACGGTGCCAGCCGTACATCGCGGCGAGGGGCACATCGTCGCTCATACCCGCTCCGCCGTGTACCTGGATCGCCCGGTCGATGACCTCGAGGGTCATGCGCGGTACCGCGACCTTCGCGGCGGACACGTAGGGAGCGGCGGCCTTGTTGCCGTGTTCGTCGATGGTCTTGGCCGCGAGACGACACAGCAGCCGGGCCTGTTCGATCGCGACGCGCGATTCGGCGATCTGATGCTGCACCACCCCCTGCTCGGCCAGTGTCTTGCCGAAGGCGACACGTCCCTGCGCGCGCGTGGTCATCAGCGCCAGGGCCCGTTCGGCGGCACCGAGTGCGCGCATGCAGTGGTGGATGCGGCCGGGTCCGAGACGTGCCTGCGCCATGGCGAAGCCGCCGCCCTCCTCCCCGAGGAGGTTCTCGGCGGGAACGCGGACGTTGTCGTAGACGACTTCACAGTGACCGTGCTGGTCGTGTCGTCCGAACACCGGCAGGTCGCGGACGATCGTGACACCGGGAGTGTCGATCGGCACCAGGATCATGGACTGCTGACGATGGGTGTCTGCGCTCGGATCGGTCTTGCCCATGACGATCAGCACCTTGCAGCGGGGATCCGCGGCGCCGCTGGTCCACCACTTGCGACCGTTGATGATGTAGCTGTCGCCGTCGCGCTCGATTCTGGTCTCGATTTTGGTGGCATCGGAGCTGGCCACGGCGATCTCGGTCATGGAGAAAGCGGACCGGATCTCGCCGTTCAACAGTGGGTCGAGCCACTGCTTCTTCTGATCATCGGTGCCGAACAGGTGGAGCAGTTCCATGTTGCCGGTATCGGGAGCCTGCCCATTGGTGGCTTCCGGGGCGAGATGCAGGCTCCAACCGGTGATCTCGGCGAGTCCGGCATAGTCGAGCTGCCCGATGCCGGATTCGGACGGCAGGAACAGATTCCACAGGCCCCGCTTGCGGGCCTCCTGCTTGAGGGTCTCGATGACAGGCGGGACTGTGTGGTCGTCGGGGCCGACGTTGCGGCGATAGGCCTCGTATTCGTGTTCGGCCGGGAACACGTGGCTGTGCATGAACTCCACGAGGGCCTGTTCGAGTTCGAGCGCTCTGGGAGACGGTCGAAGATCCAGCAATTCGGTGTTCGTCTGCGCGGTGAGCATGCTGTTCGCTACGTCGGTCATACGGTTTCTCCCTCGAAGATTCGGTCGGGGACGTCGTGAAAATGGGGTCGAGGTTCGGTCAGGGACCGCGGTCGAGGTCTGCGCCTCGGTACTGCATGAGATCCAGGGCGTACTCCACGTAGAGGCTCGCTACCTCTTCCGGACTCATCCGCCCAACGGGTCGCCACCAGGTGGGGAGAGCAGTACACATCGAGACCACTGCGCGAGCAGCGTCCTCGGGGTTTCGGACCCGGAACGATCCGGCGCGCACGGCGGCCAGCACCTTCTCGTCGACGACCGCCTGCTGCCAGTTCCTCTTGTTGGCGATGATCCGCCGGTTCTCCGTTGTGAGAGAACGCATCTCACTGGCACCGATGAACCCGAGTTCGCGGCGGTGCGTGTGGTACAGCGCCAGGTTCTCGATCAACAACGTGAAGACCGTGACGGGATCCCGGCCGGCCCCTTCGGCGAGTGCGCCGCGTGTGCGCTGCTCCAGATCGTCCATCGTCGCCTGATAGATCGTCATCAGGATGTCCTGCTTGCTGGTGAAGTAGTTGTAGATCCCCGGAACCGACAGGCCGCATCGCTTGGAGATCTCGCGCATGCTCGTGCCGTGATACCCCACGGCGAGGATCTCCTCGAGCGCGGCCTGGAGCACGGGTGCCAGCGACAACGGTTCGTACTCCCGCCACTGCCGACACGCTTCGACCTGCCCGGGTGGGTCGGACCGGGTCGCAACGAGGGTTTCCGGTTCCTCTGCGGGTGCCGTGAGCGCCGCCCGACCGGCTTCGAGGATCTCCGCCGGCCTCACCCCGAGTGCATCGGCGATGCGGTTCAAGCGATCGACGGTCAGTCCGGTCTTGCCGTTCTCGATCTGGCTCAGGGTGGCCGGGCTGACGTCGATGCACCGGGCCAGGCCTCGCAGCGTCATGCCGCGCGCGATCCGTACCTGGCGCAAACCGGCCCCGACCGACGCCGACCTGTCGACCGAAACCGCACTCACCGACAACTCCTGTGTTTGAAATAGCTGAACACCGACCATTCGGCCCTCGACCGTTCCGGGCAGCGTATCCACTTGCACGGCTGTCTCGCAGCGATTTTCGCGAAAATATCGACCCGTTGACGTCGACAGGTGTGACGTGCACCATAGTCGACACCGAGCGTGTGCTCGCTCCCGCTGTTTACCCGATGGAGGACAACATGACCGAGGTCGACGCTCCCGCAATGCGCGAACTGCTCGGAGAGAACGCGCCGAGCAATTGGGGCAAGTGGGGACCCGACGACGAGCTGGGTGCACTGAACTACCTCGACGCAGCGGAGGTTCTGCGCGGCGTCCAGCACGTCAAGTCGGGCGAGACCTTCACGCTCCAGATCCACATGGGACGCGCCGAGAGCCCCGGCGACCCGCTGTGGCCGGGTCGTGAGGGGATCAAGCGGCAGAACGTGCTCGATGAGAGTTCCTGGGACGGCGACGGGGCTCCGGCCTTCCCGGGCGGCCTGCACTACGCCGACGACACGGCCTTGGTCTTTCTCCAGGGATCGACCCAGTACGACGCACTCGGACACGTCTGGTACGACGGCAAACTCTGGAACGGGTACGACGCCCGCAGCACCGTCGGAGGAATGGACAAGGCCTCCGTCCTCCCGATCGCAGAGAAGGGCATCGTCGGCCGCGGCGTCCTCATCGACATGGCCCGCCATCGCGGGAAGCCCTATCTCGACAAGGGTGAAACGTTCGACCACCGCGATCTCGAGGAAGCTGCGACCGCCCAGGGCGTGACCATCGAGCCGCACGACATCCTGATCATCCGCACCGGGTGGCTCAAGTACTGGTACGAGTTGAACAACCCCGAACAGTTCTACGACGGATTCTGCGAGCCCGGCCTCACCTATTCGCCCGAGCTCGTCGAGTGGTTCCAGGACAAGGAGATTCCGAACCTGGTGACCGACACGATCGCCAACGAGGTGACCTACGACCCGCAGAGCGGCGTCGCGCTGCCGTTGCACTGCGCCCTGATGCGCAATCTCGGTGTCACGCTGACGGAGATCGCCTGGCTCGACGACCTCGCCGACGCCTGCGCCGCGGACGGCCGCTGGAGTTTCCTCTACACCGCCGCCCCGCTGAAGATCGTCAACGGCACCGGCGCCCCGGTGAATCCCATCGTCATCCGCTGAGGCGAACCATGACCATCTATGACGACAAGGTGTGGTTGTCGCAGTACGACGCTGCGCAGCGGCAACCACGCACGATCGAATTCGACGACGCCCTGGCGATGTTCCGGGCGACCGTCGAACGCGATCCGGACGCCGACATCATCCGCTACTTCGACGGCCGGATCACCGCAGGTGAACTCGACGAACTGAGCGACGCATTCGCCGCCGGAATCCTCGACGCAGGGTTCCAGCCGGGTGAACGGGTCGCGATCTATGCACAGAACGTGCCCCAGTTCGTCATCGCCCAACTCGGAACGTGGAAGGCCGGCGGTATAGCGGTGTCCGCCAACCCGATGTACCGCGAACGCGAACTCGAGGAGATCCTGCGCGACTCCGGTGCCACGGTCCTGGTCGCGCTGCAATCCCTCTACACCGACGTAGCAGCGAAGGTCGTCGAGTCGACCGACGTGCGCACCGTGATCACGACATCGGAACTGGAGTACCAGACTGCGAACAGCGGCACCCTCGCCGACGTCGAACACGTCGAGTGCGCGGGCACCACGGACATGGCGGAGATGCTCACGGCCTTCCGTGGCCGAACCGTGCCGCCTGCCGAGATCGGCCCCGACACGGTCGCTTTCCTGACATACACCTCCGGGACCACCGGCCCACCGAAGGGCGCGATGACAACCCACCGCAACGTGGCGTTCAACGCGCAGACCTACCGGGACTGGATCGACATCGGTCCAGACGACGTCGTCCTCGGCGTCGCACCGCTGTTCCACATCACCGGGCTCGTCGGCCACATCGCCCTGTCGCTGCTGACCGGTGCACCGCTGGTGCTGATGTACCGCATGGATCCGGCCGACACCATCGAGACGATCGAAAAGCAACGCGCCACGTTCACCGTCGGATCGATCACGGTGTTCATCGCGTTGATGAACGCCCCGAACGCGAGCAAGGAGGCCTTGGCGAGCCTGACCAAGATCTACTCCGGCGGAGCGCCGATCCCACCGAGCACCATCGCGGCGTTCGAGGAGCGATTCGGCCACTACATCCACAACATCTACGGCCTCACCGAGACGACCTCCCCGTCCCACGGGGTGCCGCTCGGCAGGCGGGCACCGGTCGACGAGCTGACCGGAGCGACCTCCGTGGGCGTGCCGGTCTACGACACCGTCGTGCGGATCGTCGACGACAACGGCAACGACCTTCCCCCGGGCGAGGTCGGGGAATTCGTGACGGCGGGGCCGCAGGTGGTAGCGGGGTATTGGAACAAGCCGGAGGCCACCGCGAACTCGATCCCGAACGGCGTGCTGCACACCGGCGATGTCGGCTACATGGACAGCGACGGCTGGTTCTACATCATCGACCGCAAGAAGGACCAGATCAACGCCAGTGGCTACAAGGTCTGGCCTCGCGAGGTCGAGGACGTGCTCTACGAACACGACGCCGTTCGCGAAGCAGCGGTGGTGGGTGTACCCGACGAATACCGCGGGGAGACTGTCAAAGCTTTCGTCAGCCTCCGCCCCGGAGCCACGGTCACGCCCGATGAGCTGATCGCGTTCACGAAGAAGCGACTGGCGGCCTACAAGTGCCCACGCTTCGTCGAGATCATCTCCGACATCCCCAAGACGGCGACGGGCAAACTGCTGCGCCGCGAGCTACGAACGGCGACACCGTCCTGACGATGGTCGCAGGGTCCCGCGGCCACATGCGCGATCCATAGGGGCGCTGCGCCGAAGGCGGGTCTTCTCGGTACAAGAGCTACCGAAGAAGGCCCGCCTTCTCGCGTGCCGGCCGGACGGCACACCATCACGATCCGCACATTGCGTGGATCAACCGCGCACGGTCGCCATCAGGGCATCGAGTGGCTCGGCGGCGGGGAGCGCCAGCGCGGCTCCAGCGACCTCTACGGCGCTCTCCGGCGACAACCGTCCTTCGACGTTGAGATCGAACTTCATCGTGAGCTCGTCGTCGGAGAGCGGGTTCGCCGGACCACCCCGGTTATAGTCGACGCGAACCTCGTGCCAGGAACCGTCCCGCGTACGTACCCGGAGCACCGCCGGGAACTGATGTGGGTAGATCTCGTCGCAGCGGTCGTCGCTGTAACTCGTGACCAGCCGCGCGAGTTCGAGTGTGCGCGGATCCTTCGCGGCAGCGTCGGTGAAATCGGCGTGTCCCACACCGAGTCCCGAGCCACCGAGCAGTGCCCGTGCGACGGTGAACGGGCCCGAGAAGACCGCGTGGTAACCGGATTCGGGAGCAGCCTTCGATGCCGGGGGCTCGGCGATCGTGCGTAGTACCGGCTTCGGTACGCCGAGTTGGATCTCCACGATGTCGGCCGGGTCCAGACCGTCGCGGACGAGCGCCCGCGCGGCGTCGATGCCGGCGTGGGTGAAGTGGTTGCACGGGTAGGGCTTGAAGAAGATGCCCGGCAGTTCCCAGTGCTCGCCCAGTCCGTCCAGCACCTTCGCGGTGTCGGCCCGATCGCCGCAGAAGGCGTGCAGGAATCCGAAGCGTCCTTCGATCACGGTCGGCGGTCCGGTGAGCCCGGCGCGAGCAAATTCTGCCGAGGTGACACCGGAGTGTGCGGCCCATCCGCAGTGCGGCCGCTTGACCGTGCCGCCGGTGCGGTTGGCTTCGAGCAATCCGGCACCGAAGCTCGCGGCGATGCCCATGGCGTCCGCGATGCCTTCGGTCTCGAGTCCGTAGAGCATCGCTGCGGCGGCAGCCGAACCTACGGCACCGCAGATGGAGGTTGCGTGCTGGCCACGTTCGAAGAATTCGGAGTTGCCGAGTTCCTCGTCGTAGCCGCCCATTCCCAGGCGGACCACGATCTCGATACCCACACCCGCAGCGTCGAGAACGGCTGCACCGGAGGCTCCCACTGCTTCACCGACGGCGAGCGCCGCCGGGATCACCGAAGCGGACGGGTGCAGCACCGACGGCAGATGGGTGTCGTCGGAATCCATCGAATGGGCGAGTGTTCCGTTGACGAGCGCGGCGGTGGCCGCCGGGAACCGCTCTCCGGTGCCGATGCCGGTGGCCGCGGCTGCGCCCGACCAGTTGCGTGCCACCTCGGTGACGACGCGAGCGGACGGCTGGTCGTGCGCCGCGAGGGAGTTTCCGAGCAGGTCGAGCACCCGGCGCGCGACGTCCTTGCGCAGTTCTGCGGGCAGTCCCGTGGTGCGGATGTCGGCGGCGAGGGCGGCGAGCCGGCCGACGACCGTTCCGATCAGGTCGTGTCGGGTCTCGGTGCTGGTCACGAGGCCACCACCGCGACGGGGCGAACGGGCGAACCGGTGCCGCCGGTGATGCGCAGCGGTGCCATGACGAACGTGAATTCGGTCAGGCCGCGGGCGCTTGCATCCTCGAGGTCGAGGTGCTCGATGATGTGGATTCCGTTCTCCACCAGCATCACTCGGTTAACCGGAAGAACACTGTGCCCCTTGCCCGCCGGGATGTGTTCGAAGGCGGTCGTGTCTGCACCGGCGGCCGCGATGCCGCTGGCCGCGAGCCACCGGCCCGCACCGACATCGGCGCCCGGAACACCGTCCTGCTGGCCGAGATAGCGTTGCGGATCGTCGAAGTACCGGGCCCATCCCGTACGGATCAGCACGACATCACCGCGGCGCGGTGTCACACCGGCGGCGTCGGCCGCATCGCGCAGGTCCTGTTCGGTGACCGCCTGCCCCACGTCGAGGGAGTCGACGCCGCGGACCCGTGCGACATCGAGGAGCAGTCCACGGCGAAGCATGAAGGGAATGGACTCCGCGCCGAGCTGGGAGAATTTTCCACCGCGCTGGGCTTCCTGGGCGTCGATGCCGCCGTGCAGCTTGCCCTCGTGGCTGACGTGGGAGAGCGCGTCGACGTGGGTGCCGACGTGTCCGCCGGTCACGATGATCTCGTTCGATGCCGATCCGCCGTCGGGTCGCACCATGTCGCCGTGCCGGAGGATGAGCGTCATCCGGAATCCGGGGTGGTTCGGTGAGCAAGGCATACCGGTCGTGTGGGGATGTCCCAGCTCGACGATGTCGACGTCGGTGTCGACGACCGCATTCAGCAGTGCGTCGGGACCGGTGATGGTTTGTTCGGTCATGATGTGGCTCCTCGTACTGTGATGGCCGGGGCTCGGTCGAGTACGACGCGAGCATTCGCAACGACCGCCGGGTCGATGAATCTGCCGTTCTCGTCGAGAACCGCGGTCTCCCTCGCCGCCGAGGACGCGGACGCGTCGTCAACGATGCGCTGCGCGCGCTCTCGTTCCTCGGCCGAGGGCGTGTAGGCCTCGTTGACAATGTCGATCTGCTTCGGGTGGACGACGGAGCGTCCGAAGAATCCTTGGATGCGGCCGACTCGGGACGATTCCGCGAGCCCGGCCAGGTCGCTCACGGCGGTCCAGATACTCTGGATCGGCGACGACAGTCCCGCTGCGCGTGCGGCTGTGACGATCCAGCGCCGGCGAATCCCACGCCGACTATTTCGACCGGCTCTTCGGCACGTCCTACCGCGCCTGGGTCGAGCGCGACCGCGTGATGGTCGCCGGCCTGCAGGCGGTCAACTACGACGACAAGCTCAGCGCGCGGTGGACAGCGCTGGTCACCGATCTCAACGGCCGACTGGCCGCGCAGATGAGTAGGGACGCCGACGCCGGGGAGATCACTCCGCTGTCGGACGACCACGAAGGCCTCGTCACGACCCTGACCGACATGATCGTCATCGCCTTCTTCAAGGACCGATCACTCAGGCCGTCCGAAGCCGAGTCGAGACGGATGCTGGCCAACGTGAAGACGGTCTGGCTCGGAACATGGGGTGCGCCGAACCCGCCGTCGCATCGAGTCGACTGATACGGCGGCGTGCTATCGCCTTCGTGGCGTGATGCGACCGGTCCACGCCCCTCTCTACTACCGGGAGGCAGTTCGCTTTTCCGCTACCTCTTCACCTTCGTTTCGTCGCGCGCTCAGAACAGCCCGACTGCTCGGATGATCAGACCGACGGCCACCACCAGGACCACGATCACCACGATCGCGATGGCGATGAGGGCCCCGGCACTGCGGCGCTGCGGCGGTTCGTGTTGCGGACCGCCCACAGCAGTCTCGGCGGGCGGAGTATCTCCGGGCGCCACCCCGCCTCCGGGTTCGAGACCAGGAGTGTTCGCGGGATCAGGGTTCTGCGGGTCGAACTCGGACGCGTCGGGATTCTCGTCAGCCATACTCTCCTGTACCCGATTATCGGCGAGCAACGCGTCGACTTTTCTTCTTCGCAGCGCCGCACCTGCGAGTGCGCGGGGTACAACGTCTGGGACAACGGTTCGATGATCCCGGAATCGACGTGGCCGCCGATACGCCGGGATAAGCTGACAACGGCCGAACAATACACCGCTGCAGGCTCCGGGAGCCGGTAACACCGCTGCTCCCAAGCCTTTTGACCTCGGGAGGAATCATGACCGACCCACAGCAGGATCCGAACAAGGACGAAGGTGAGGAGGGCCCGGCGGACGGCGGTGCAGCCGGCGTCCCGGGCGTTCACGATGGCGGAGCTGACGGGGGTGCCGACGGGGGCGCCGATGGTGGAGCCGACAGCGGCGGTGACGGCGGAGCCGACGGCGGGGCTGACGGAGGTGCCGATGGCGGAGCCGACGGAGGCAGCTAGGTGTGAGGACTCCTCATATCGCATCCAGGACTCCGGCGTCGAAACGGACGCCGGAGTCCTGGAAACACGCTTGATCGACATCGGTCGGGAGAAGTTCGCGTCCGAAATCTGGGGACGTGCACCACTGCTGACGCGTCGCGCCGGCACATTCACCGACCTGTTCTCCGTCGAGGCAGTCGATGAACTCATCTCGCGCCGAGGACTTCGCACGCCCTTTCTTCGCGTCGCCAAGGACGGGACGACACTGCCGGACTCGTCGTTCACCTCCCCCGGCGGTGTCGGAGCGACCATCTCCGACCAACTCGACGACACGATGCTCTGGCGCAACCTCGCCGACGGTGCCACCCTCGTCCTGCAGGCACTGCACCGCACGTGGGAACCGATCTCGCAGTTCGGCACCGCTCTGAGCGACGAACTCGGACATCCCGTCCAGGTCAACGCGTACATCACTCCACCTCGGAACCAGGGGTTCAGCCACCACTACGACGTCCACGACGTCTTCGTCGTGCAGATCGAGGGAACCAAGAGGTGGGTGATCCACGAGCCTGTCCACCCGGCGCCGCTGCGCAATCAGCCCTGGATCGATCACCGCGCCGCTGTCGCCCGAGCCGCGACAGAGCCGGCGTGCATCGACACCGTGCTCGAACCCGGCGACTGTCTCTATCTACCGCGCGGCTGGATCCATGCCGCCGAGGCCCGAGGGGAGATCTCCATCCACCTCACCGTCGGCATCCATACGTGGACGCGTCACGCACTTGCCGAGCATCTGACCCGAGCAGCGCTCACTGCGCTCGGCGACGATCCTGAGATGCGCGGTGCACTACCCATGGGCATCGACGATCCGGATGACGAGATCACTGCTGTACGTGAGCATCTCATCGCCGCACTGGCCGAGGCGGACGTCGCCTCCCTGTTCCACCGTGCCCGGCGGGAGCAGGCGCGTCCTGCACCGCTGGGGCCGCTCGCCCAATTCGCCGTCGTCCACGATCTCGGCCCCGACACCACGGTGAAACTCCGCAGCGCGCTGTATGGACGTCTGGAAGGTTCACACCTGGTCACGCGCGTGGGCCGTGTCGCCGTGGCGGACGATGAACTGCCGTCTGTCACGCGCCTGCTCGACGGCGGATCCCACCCGACGAAAACCCTCGGGACCGACCTGGTCGAACGGCTGTTGCGCGCAGGGATCCTCGTCCCCGCGGAACAGTGACGGTGCACTGTGGCCTCAGCCGAACGCTTCTTCTGCGCAGACAGTGCCCGACAGCGGGGTGATCCGATGGCCGGCACGGCCCCGCGCGGATTCGTCTGGGTCCTCGTCGAATATCGGGGCAGATGGCCGGTGAACGGGTTCGAGGGGCTCGATCTCGACGCCGCGGCCAAGACGGCCGTGTTCTCCGCCGCGCAGGCGGCCCGCGCACGCATACTGTTGGTCAAGCGCCCGGGCCGTCGTCGCCGCGGTGGGCACGACCAGTGGGCGGTGCTCCGCCGCGAGACCTCGGGCACGGTGCGTCAGCAATGGGGAATGTGGGATCGCGGGGAGGATCTGACACAGATCGTCACCGCCCTCGAGACTCCCGGCGACCTCAGCGGCCCCTCCGTCGTCCTGGTCTGCGCTCACGGTCACCACGATCCGTGCTGCGCCGTGCGTGGACGGCCGGTCGCGCGCGCTCTGGCCGAGCGCTGGCCCGATCAGGTCTGGGAATGCTCGCACGTAGGCGGAGACCGGTTCGCCGCCAATGTCGTCGTCGTACCCGACGGTGTCTACTACGGCGGTCTCGACGCCGAATCGTCCGTCCTCACGATCGAGGAACACTTCTTCGACCGGATCCACCACCACCATCTACGCGGCTACACCGATATGTCTCCGCCTCAGCAGGCCGCGCTCGCTGCCACGCTCCGACGCTTCGGTCCGGCCGGGCGCAGTGATTACACGGTCGCCGAGAGTGTGCGCGAGGGTGATCGCTGGCGGGTCCGGCTCGCCGGTCGTGCACCGCACCCGGAGCGTGTCGACGTCGAACTGCGGGCCCATCGCACTCCCCCGTGCCGATTGACCTGCCGTGGAGCGCCGACGGCTTCGGTCATGGTCTACGAACCCACCTCGGTCCGCGCGGTGTGAGCGGACGGCCGCGCACCCGGCCTGAGGTCGTCACCCCAGCTCTTCCTCCGCCTTCGCGAGGGCCGCGAACTCCTCGTCCGGGGAGTTCGCGACGAGGTGGTGGCGACTGTAGAGACCGAAGTAGGCCATGAATGCAGCGAACGCGGCGAACGTCCACAGAGCCGCAACAGGATCGACGAGGAAGGTGGCAACCACAGCGGCCGCAGCGATCACCAGCGCGAACGATGTCGTGACGATTCCACCGGGTGTGCGGTACGGACGCCGCATCCCGGGCTCGCGCACGCGCAGCACGATGTGGCTGACCATCATGAGTACATAACTCACGGCGGCACCGAAGACCGCCATGTTGAGGAGCATCGCGCCCTCACCGGTCAGCGACAGGACGAAACCGATCACGCCGGGAACGATCAACGCGAGCATGGGTGCCTTGCGGGAACTCGTCACCGACAGGCTCGTCGGCAGGTAGCCGGCCCGGGACAGCGCGAAAGTCTGCCGCGAGTACGCGTACATGATGGAGAAGAAGCTGGCGATCAACCCGGCGAGCCCGATGTAGTTGACGACCTTCGCCGCTGTCCCGTCACCCAGCGCCTCGACGAGCGGGTTGCCCGAGTTCGACAACCCCTCGGCGCCCAACGCACCGGTCGCCAGGAACAGCACGGTCGCTCCGGTCAGCAAGAGCACCAGCATGCTGGAGATGATGCCGCGCGGCACGTTCTTCTCCGGCTCACGCGCTTCCTCCGCAGCGAGAGGAACGCCCTCGATCGCCAGGAAGAACCAGATCGCGAACGGGACCGCGGCCCAGATACCGAAGTAACCGAACGGCAGGAAGCCCGAGGCGCCGACGGCATCGGTCGGCGCGATGTCCGTGAGATTGTCGGACTCGAACAGTCCCACCGCAGAGACTGCGAAGATCACGAGTCCGACAAGTGCGATGGCGGTGATGACGAACATCGCCTTGAGCGCTTCGCCCGCACCGGTGAGGTGGATGCCGATGAAAATGGCGTAGACAGCGAGGTAGATCCACCGTCCGTCGGTGATCCCGAAGATGTTCAACGATTCGACATAGCTGCCGATGAACGTCGCGATGGCCGCAGGTGCGATCGCATACTCGATGAGAATTGCCGTGCCGGTGGCGAATCCGCCCCAGGGACCGAGCGCGCGACGCGCGAAGGTGTATCCACCGCCGGCAGCTGGGAGCGCCGACGACAATTCCGCCATCCCGAGCACCATCGCGAAGTACATGCCCGCGATGACCACGCCGGCGATGAGCAGACCGCCGAATCCGCCTTCGGCGAGTCCGTTGTTCCATCCGGCGTAGTCACCGGAGATGACATAACTGACACCGAGTCCCGCAAGGAGCACCCACCCTGCGGTTCCTTTACGAAGTGAACGTTTTTCGAGGTATTCGCTCTTCTCGGCGTGGAAGTCGGCGCCGTCGTGGTGCTTGCGGGTCCTCGAACTCTTCGATGGTTCTACGACCGACATTCCGTCTCCCTCAGGCGATCGGTTCGTACGGCGGCGTCACGCCGAGGTAGTGGAACGTCGCGCGAGCAGCTGTCGGTGTTCATGAGCTACCCCCCCCCGGGGTCGTGAAGAATCGCGCAACGAGATGGAGTGCAGCCGTGTAACTCGGATGATCCAGCATCCTCCCGGGCGAACAGGGTGTCTGTTCGTTTCTCGAGTATCGGAGAAGACTGTTGCAACTCTGTTGCGCGCCTGTAATGGAACGCACGGTTACGTAGCCTGCGGGCGGTCTTCTACCAACCGACGACACGTGGAGGATTCGAAGTGACAGCGCCGCTGTGGGCGGTAGCGATCGTGGCCGTGGCTGCGTTCGGATGGGGTGCATCGGTGGTGTAGCGGGCTCATCGAAGTGTCGTGCGCCGATCCGAGGGTCCGCTCTCGGCCACGGGGCGTACCCGCATGGTGTCGGTCAGGCAGGTACAGGTCACCTTCGATTTCGTCGGACCCGAGCGAAGGCTGCGAAGAATCGGGTGCATCTCGATGTGCGCGTCGGCACAGGCTTGGAGAGCGACGAGCGACTGTCTGCTCTGCAAGCGGAGTCCGACCGACTGGTGACGCTCGGCGCCGCGCAAGTGAAGGTTCTGCACGCCGACGGTGTGGACGAGTCCTGCATCGTCGTGCAGGACATCGAAGGCAACGAGTTCTGTCTGGACTGAGCCCGTATACCTCGAAGTTCCGTGATCCGACAACCGATCACAGAGAAGCGGTGTGGTCCTCGACGATTCGCTCGGCAATTCGAGCGACGGCGACGTTGAGATCCTGTGACAGCGTCCGCAGCATCACGAAGGCGCGGGCGGCATCGACACCGCAGCGCTGCATCAGAAGACCTTTGGCCTGGCCGATGGTGTCTCGGGTGCCCAACGCCGAGCGCAGATGCAGCTCCGCGCGTGCAGCAGTGAGCTCGGCGGCCGCCTGCGCCGCCAGTGCGATGCCCAGCGCTACCGCAGCACCGTCGAAGGCCTGCGGTTTCGATGCGAACAGGTTCAGCGAACCGGCGATATCGGTTCGGGTGTGAGTTGGAAGGACAACACACTGCCGACCCCGACCAGCAGGGCTTCCTCGGTGAACTGCGGCCACCGTCTCTCGGACCGCAGGTCGCTGCTGTAGACCACGCTCGTGACCCCGGCAGCGTCGATGCAGGGACCACCGGCGTCGCGTTGGATCCGACCGAGTTCCCGGGACGATGACGACGCCACTCCGTGCGCCTCGAATGTGTCCTTGCCGATGAGCACGATGTCGGCGCACTCGACCCCGGCGATCGTCACCGCGGCGGCCGTGGTCACCGCACGCAGTGCTTCACCGAGATCGTGCCGTCCGCTCGGCGGTCTTCATAGATCTCCAAGGGCCTTGATCAAGATTTCGATCGATTCGGCCATGAAATGCAGCCTCTTCCGCCTGTTTCACGATGCCGCGTGTCAAGGCGAGAAAGTGGCGGGCAAGATGCCCGTACCACCCACGCTAACCGCGATTGCCGGCACGGGAGTGTGAAGAGCACCCTCTGGGCGTTCGGCGGACGCCTCAGGAATGGGGTGGCCGACCGTGGGTCGGAGGTCAGAGGGTGTGGCCGAGGATGTGGGTAAGGGCGATCAGAGCGCCGAACCAGATGAGAGTTCCGCCGAGTGTGGCGAAGTCTGTGTACATGAGTGGTCTCGATCGTACGCCGGTTGAAGCATCAACGAAGATGTCCGCGGTCACAGTCCGTCACGCACGCGTTCGGCTTCCGCACGCTTGTCCCCACCGGGAATAGATAGCCATCGGGTCGCGTTGTGCTGGGCGGATCGGGTGCGTATTCGTGTCCCTCGGGCTCAACCCTTTGCCTTCACGGAAGTTCCGTTCGACTGGAGCCGTGTTGCGCCTTTCGCCGAGAGGCGACCGAACGCACCCGATCCCTTCACATTTCGTAACGCGAGTCGGCGCACTCCGCCACGCGAGCCTTCGCCACCGGATGCGCTTCCCGCACGGATGTGGCCGACCCGCCCCGGCGACCGAATACCACCGGGTTCGGCCACCGCTCCACCGGGTACCTCCGGAAGACACCGACAGGTTCGAAAGAACAGCAAGTGCAGGAGGACATGTGCCCACCAACTTGACCGCCACCGACCTTCGAGAACTCCTCGATTCGACGCTCGATGACCCCGCACTCGTTCTGGAGGAGGGACGCTTCCGCGTGGTCGGAGGTCAGGAGCTCACGGATGAGAACCGAGCGTTCCTCGTGGTCACCAGGGAAGACCTCCGCAAGCAGCTACCGCGGGATCGGGACCACGACGAGAGCGACCTGGAGCTACAGGCGGGCGTGCTCGGCTCGACCGTCGCGAACCTCGGCGGGTGATCGCCTTGTATCGGCTGCCGACCGGAACAGTAGGTGACACACTCGGAGAATGAGCGAAGAACCCACATCCGCGCCGGTCTGGAACTACCTGATGGACATGGATGGTGTTCTCGTGCACGAGGATCACCTGATCCCCGGTGCCGACGCGTTCCTGACCGAGCTCCGCGACACCGGTACGCCGTTCATGGTGCTCACCAACAATTCCATCCGCACACCCCGAGATCTGCGGGCGCGCCTGCTGCGCTCCGGCCTCGACGTGCCCGAGAAATCGATCTGGACCTCCGCGCTGGCGACGGCGACGTTCCTCGCCAATCAACGTCCCGGTGGCAGCGCTTACGTGGTGGGTGAATCCGGATTGACCACCGCGCTGCACGACATCGGCTACGTCCTCACGGACAGCGACCCGGACTACGTCGTCCTCGGTGAGACACGCACGTATTCCTTCGAGGCGATCACCACCGCGATCCGACTGGTCGAACGCGGCGCCCGGTTCATCGCGACCAATCCGGACCCGACCGGCCCGTCACGGGAGGGTTCGCTTCCTGCCACCGGGGCAGTCGCAGCGCTCATCACCCGCGCGACCGGCCGTGAGCCGTATTTCGTGGGCAAACCGAACGCCCTGATGATGCGGTCGGCCCTGCGTGCGATCGGTGCGCACTCCGCACACACGCTGATGATCGGTGATCGCATGGACACCGACATCGTCTGCGGCCTCGAGGCCGGTCTGCAGACACTGCTGGTCCTGACCGGCATTTCAACCCGCGAGTCCGTCGAGCGGTTCCCCTACCGCCCGACCCGCGTCATCAATTCCGTTGCGGATCTCGTTGGGTCAACGGCAAATCCGTTCTGAAGAGTATCGGGGGTCCGAACTTTCGGCCGGATCCGATGAGGGTGGGCTTTTCATGCACCGAGAGCGAAGGCGACCAGGAATCCCAGCGAAGTGCAGATACCGACCCACCATCCGCCTTCTCGATAGGCTTCCGGCATCAACGAGTCGGCGATCACCGCAATGGTGGCGCCTCCAGCGAATGCCTGGATCAGCGGAATTCCCGCTTCCGGCAGAGAATCGGCGAACGCAGTGGCCACCACAACCACCGCCACCAGCAGAACGGCCGTCACGCCCCAGATGAGCAGAGCAGAGCGATGCGACAGAGCCGACCGCATCGACGCCGCACCCGCCACCGCCTCGGGGATGTTGCCAACCGCCACGGCCACCAGCAACACGATTCCACCGCTGCCGGCTGCGAGAGTGGTCCCCAACGCAGCATTCTCCGGAACGCCGTCGAGGAGGGCCCCGAGCATCAGCGCCCAACCCAGGGCTGCAGGGCCGAGCATGTTCTCGATTACGCGATCGGCAACGACATAGACGACGGTTCCCAGCATCAAGGCCCCGCCGGCCGCCCACAACCCCTGGTCGGCGAAGGCCGGGGCGAACAGTTCTGTGGAGACCGCCGCCACCATGGCACCGGCGCCGAAGGCCATCAACCCCGCGAGCACCGGGCGGGGCAGGTTGTAGAGCAGGCCGATCGCAGCTCCGAGGAACAAGGGCACGGCGGTCCCCAGTCCGTACCACAGGGCCGTCAACATCGAACCGAACCCCCGCGTCGGCACCGTCCTCTACTCGTTACGCTCATGTGTACCTCTTCCGTCCCGGCGACCGGGTACCCAGGGACGTCACCGCCGACCGACTGGGCAGGGTCACCTATAACGCGATGATCGACGATTCCGTCGGCAAGGACACGGTGCCCAGGCATAATTTGCTCGAATCAGCGAGTATCGGCCCACCCCATCGATGAAGCACCGAGTCCGAGCGAAGCATCGTGAAGGGCCGAATCGACCGGTGGAGGATTCGTGCGCATGGGCCGTGCACCGATTATTCCGCGCGCCGCTCATCATGTCGGCGCACACTGGCGTGCTCTGTCCGAGATCAGGGGCACCGGTGAGCGGTTCGTCCCGGCCCTGACCGAACCCCTGCCGCCTGCTGCGCGGCGTTGGATCAACCATGCGGTGGCCGAGGGCACGCCGATGGCCGCAGCCGCACGACTCGAGATGTCCGGGCAGATCCGGCTCGGATCCTGGCGACCGTTCACCGCTGTCCAACTCCTCGCCCCGACGTCGGGATTCGTGTGGGCTGCGACCACTCGGATCGGCCCGGTATCAGTGTCGGGGTACGACCGCTTCACCGACGGTTGTGGCGAGATGCGTTGTCGGATAGGGGGAATCATTCCGGTGATGTCCGCGGACGGCCCTGATGTCAGCGACAGCGCGGTCGGCCGCCTGGCCGGGGAGAGCATCTTCGTGCCGACGTCGTTTCCCCTCGCACGGTGGCGCGGCGACGAATTCGTCGCCGCGGCGACCTGGACGGTGGCCGGCCGCAAGGAAACCGTGCGTCTGGATGTCGCCGAGGACGGGGCGTTGTGCGGGGTGCGGATGCTGCGGTGGGGCAACCCCGACAATCACGAGTTCGGCCGGTATCCGTTCATCGTCGCGGTCGAGGCCGAACACCGGTTCGGTGGCATGACCATCGCCTCACGGATCCGCGCGAGCTGGGACACGGGCACCGGCACGGACGGCGAGTTCTTCCGCGCCGAGATCACCTCTGCCGACTTCTTCTGACGGTCCACGAGGCCTGCCGCGTAAACCG
Source organism: Rhodococcus sp. GQ147 (assembly GCF_059759155.1). Taxonomy (NCBI): domain Bacteria; kingdom Bacillati; phylum Actinomycetota; class Actinomycetes; order Mycobacteriales; family Nocardiaceae; genus Rhodococcus; species Rhodococcus sp. GQ147. The sequence continues at coordinate 26,408 of NZ_JCAXDU010000028.1, read as the reverse complement.
ACGTCGTCACTGTCTGCCGGGTGTCTGTGTGCGGTCCCGCCGGTCGGCCGTCCACACCGATTGCAGCATGTGCCAGTCGGCGGGATGCGCGGCGATACCGGCGGCGAACCGGTCGGCCAGTAACTGGGTCGTGGCTTCTACGCCGCCTGCGGTATCGATTGGGGCGTCGATGCGGAACCCCCAACCGCCCGGAGTGAACCAGCAGTGCACCGGCAGCAGCGGCGCACCCGTATCGATCGCGAGCTTGGCCGGGCCGGCAGGCATGCAGGCCGGTTCGCCGAAGAAGGTTACCGGCACGCCCGCTCCGGTCAGGTCACGCTCACCGAGGAGTCCGACGAACCGTCCCTCCCGGATCCGGGCGGTCAGCTGTTCGAACGGTAGGTCCGATCCTTCATGCGCATCGAGTACCCCGAACGCGGAGGTCGACAACGATGACGACGCCGGCGACAGGGCTCAACAGCAGCATGAAGCCCACCATGAGCACGACCGCGACAGCTTCGAGGCGGTCGCGCCCCGTCCGACTTGCCAACAAAAATCCGGCTGCCTGCAGATTCGCTCTGCCGACAGCCGGATTCGGTGTGCCGTATCCAGTTCGCCTATCCGATGGGCGGGGCGGCCGGTGCCTCGCGCGACAGGATCGGAAGCCGCGACGCGAACGGCAGAAGCACCACGACGACCAGCGCGACCATCAACACGCCGAGCGCCATGCCCGACAGCACGTCGTGGACGTAGTGCACCCCCACCGTCACCCGGGAGAAGGCGAGCACCGCGGCGAGCGGAGCGACCAGCCAGATCAGACGCGGAGCCGCGAGGACACACGCCGTGGCGAACGACGCCGCGATGACGGAGTGGTTCGACGGCCAGGACCAGTCACCCACCTCGGGGCATTCCAGCACCGTCTCGATCCCGAGTGCGCGACACGGTCGCGGCTCCGTCACCACGAGCTTGACGAGTTCACTCGACAGGTAGGCACCCACGACACCGATACCGCCGACGGCGAGGGTGCCGAAGCTGCGTCGATCGTTCCGCCACAGCCACGCCGCGAGCACACCGGTGAAGGCGACCAGGACGAGCAGCCCCTTGTCCGCGACGAGACCTGCGAGCGGTCCGAGGAAGGACCCCTCGACGGTCTGAGCGACGGACAGATACAGGCGGTCGCGCATCGGTACCGTCGCCGCCGCGAGAAGAGTCAGCACGAGCGCCACCCCTACGGCAGGGATGAACATCGAGCGGACCAACCGCGGGGATACAGGAGGTGAATTCTCGGTGACGACCATGACCGAAGACGCTATCGCGCCACCTTGCCCGGCGGCAGACCGGCTGGTCGGGCGGGGTGACGGGGAGCTTCGAGCCTGCGACGCGTCCCGTTCCGAGACGACTGCAGGCCGGCGGACGAGTTGGCTTCTGCCTCCCGCCCGGGCGATAGGCTCGCACGCGTGTGGCGAACCTGGATCCTCTCCGCAGCGATGGTGGCCGTCGCGGCGGTCGTTCTGCTCACTGGCGCATTCGACGTGACCTCGGTGGTGACGGCAGTACTGCTCCTCGTCTTTGCTTGGGTCACCTCTCCCCTGTTCTTCCCCCATCACGTCGACGACGCGACCGCCCGTCGCGACGCCGCAACCCGCGGCGTTCCGGTGGTGTACTGGCGCCCGGGGTGTACGTTCTGCATCCGGTTGCGCGCCACCCTGCGCACTCGCGCGCGTCGCGCGATCTGGGTGAACATCTGGCGGGATCCCGCTGCGGCCGCTCGGGTCCGGGAAGTCAACGGCGGGAACGAGACGGTGCCGACGGTGTTCGTCGGCGACGTGTCGCATACCAATCCCGACCCACGTTGGTTTCGCGATCAACTGGTCTGACGAGCCGACCCCCGACACGAACGAGGTCCCGGATCCGTGTGGATCCGGGACCTCGTTGATGCAGAGCGGTCAGCGGCGCACGCCTCGGCCGGTGACGGCCTTGACGAGGAACAGCAGGATGACCGCGCCGAGGAGGCAGGTCAGGAAGCTGAAGATCAGTCCGCCGCCTTCGACATCCACCCCGAAGACCTTCAGCAGGAAACCACCGATCAAGCCGCCGATGACGCCGACGACGATGTTGAGAAGAATGCCCTGCTGGGCGTCGGTGCCCATGATCTTGCTGCCGATCCAACCGGCGAGACCACCGATGATGATCCAACCGAGGATTCCGAGTCCGAGCATGTGCAGTCCTTTCGTGAACACTGGCTAGTTCGACCCAACTCAGATACCCAGTCGTCCCACCAGTCACACCTCTCACTTCTGACAACTTCAGAGTGGCACGAATGCGACGCCCGGAAGGTCGGATTCGACGGTTCCGACCGTGGCACGTGCCGTCTGCCCGACGGGGACGGCTCGCGCTGGCACACTCCTGCGCATGACCCAGCCTCCCGTCACGATCACCGTCACCGGGCACGCCGAGCGCACCGTCGCACCCAACCGGTGCACGGTGGTATTGCGGGTGCACGCCGACGGCTCGTCGCGCAAGCAGGCCGCCGAACCGGTGACCGCGGCCGTCGCCACCATCACCGATCTCGTCACCGAACTGCGCAAGCGCACCCCGAGCCCGGTGAAGCGGTGGACCTTCGATCGGGTACGCCACAGCCGGCGGCGCCCGTTCAACCGCGAGGGCAAGAACCGGCCGTGGGTGTACAACTCGTCGGCGTCGATCACCGTCACCTTCCACGAGTTCGACGCTGTGGGTGCGTTCGTCGAGCAGGTCGCCGAACTCGAGGTGGTCACCGTCGCCGATCTCCAGTGGTGGATCACCCGCAAGGCCCGGAAGAAGCGACTCGCACAGGTCCGCGACCTCGCCGTCCGCGACGCCCTCGACAAGGCGAAGGCGTACACGACGTCCTTGGGTCTCGCCACCGTTCGTGCGGTGGCCATCGCCGATCCGGGCATGCTCGGCTCCCAGCCCTCACCCGTCCACGCGGGCGGCGCTCCGACGATGCGCACAGCGATGCTGCGCTCGGATGCGATGAGCGCACCCGAGTCCGCCGAACCCGCGCTGGTCTTCGAACCCGACCGCGTCACCCTCACCGCCGACGTCGAGGCGCGGTTCGAAGCGTCCCCCTAGCGTCGGGGAAACCTCGGTGTTCCGGACCCCGCTCAGCGACGTCGAGAACACCGAAACTCGAGCACCCTCCGCTCGATTCCTTGCGCGCCTTGTACAGACGGTGGCACGATGCCAGCACGCCGCCGATCCGCGCGGCCACAATCGAATAAGGCCCGCCAGGAGTTGCAGCTCCCGACGGGCCGGATGTCCGACTGAACAGGAGTCGAACGTGGGTCAGAATACCCTGGCCGGCGGCGTGCGTCGTGGACCGCGCCTTGCCGCCAACTTCACCGTCCTCAGCAATGCCGTCATCACCGACGAGCGGCTGTCCTTCCGCGCGCGGGGTGTGCTCGTCTGGTTGCTGTCCAAGCCCGACGACTGGCGCACCCGCGCCGACTCGATCGCGGCACAGTCACCGAAGGAAGGTCGCGACGCGATCCGATCCGCTCTGCGCGAGCTCGCCGACCTCGGCTACCTGGTACGCGAGAAGATCCAGAACGAACTCGGCCAATGGATCACCATCCAGACCATCTACGAACGTCCCGCCACCGACCCGGCGCCTGAGAATCCGACCCGCGGCAGCGCGGACATCGCAGACCCAGGCGCTCTTTCAAGTACCGATGCACCAAGGACGGAAACCAACCGCACACCGCGCGTCGCGAAGACACCGCTCGGTCCGGCGGTGGTCGAGCTTGCGGCAGCCTGCAGGCAGGCCGGGCTCACCGCGACCTTCGTCTACCTCAAACCCGATGCGGCAGCGGCGATCGAAACACTCGTCGCCACACACGGCGTGCCGGCTCTGGTTGCGGCAGCGAAATCCGTGCACAGACCGGGCAATCCGATGCGACTGGCGCACGGATGGTTGCCGTTGTGGCGGTCGCTGTCGACGCCCCGTGTCCTCCACCCGAAGTGCGGCGACTGCGACGAGTACGGGTGGCTTCCCGATGACGAGCAGGGGCGTGCCGTGCGGTGCGGGTGTCGCGCGCCGGCTGCGGCCTGAGATCCGATGCAAAGGCGCTCGGCCGAATTCCGTTGACCGATCGGATGGATCGGTTGTCTCACGAGGGGTAGGTAACGTTCTGCGGTAGGCAGTCTCGCCGAGCTATCGACGGCGAGGGATGGTGATGGTGTCGGGAACCCGTATCGAAGTGCCGTCGACGACGGCGTGCTGTCGGGACTCGATTTCGGTGGCCGTGGGCCGGAAGTGCTGTTGGTCCACGGCAGCGGACACAACGCCGTCACTCGTGATCGCCTGGTGTTCATTCGTGCTCAGCAGAATGGCGTAAATTCCATTGCCCCAGCACTTGTCGAGGAGTACTACTGGACGCTGGCGAATTTCGAGATCCTCGAGGAGAAACACGGCGATGGCCACCACGATCGAACGGCCGGACGGCACGAGCATTCACGGTCCGGGCAAGCTGTCTGCGGAGCGCTTGCAGCACGAGCTGGCGTTGCGTCGACGTGCGCAGCGGATACCGGCAAGGCGACGTCACGACGGAAAAGGCGGGCGTCGGCAGCAGCGACGTGCCGCCGCCGGAGCGTGGTAACTCTGCCCAGCATCGTCGAGGCCGCGGCGTGATCGGTCAGCGGCGCGCCGGCAAGGCGAGAGGAGAATCCCGACGACCTCCGGCGACGGCACTCCCCCACTGGCTGATACAACCGGACGAGCAGGGGGCATCAGCACGATCGCCGACAGCGCGGCGATGGCCACCGAGAGGATGCCGCCGAGGGGAAATCCGACCAGAACGTTGAGCCGGGACTTCGCCAGATCCCGCACCGTCCACTTCTCTTCCACCGCCCCGGAGGAGAAGAAGAACACCTCGTACGGAGTCATCGCCGCACCGAACAACGCGATCGCGTAATACCGATATGCCGCCAGTTTTTCGCTGTCCACCAGGGATGGAGTGAACACCTGGTTCGCGAGCTGCCCCCCAATCCGGGCCGAGAAGGAACACCGCCACTGCGAACATGACCAGGCACAGTCCGACCACCCCGGTGACGTTCTCCATCACCGAGAACTTCACCCGCCAGATCACCAGCCACACCGCCAGGGCGGCTACCGGAATCCACATCTTCGGGTTCACACTGCTCGCCAACTGCAACGCCAGCGCGATACCACCGACCTCGGCGGTCCACGTCGACAGGTTGATCAGAAGCGACGCGCTCAGATTCGCCACTGCCATGCGCGGCCCGAGACGTTCGCGAATGATCTCGAAAGTGGCTCGGCCGCTGACCGCAGCGACGCGGCCGGACATCTGCGGAAGACACAGATTCCCAGCACGCCTACCGGCACCACCCAGGCCAGGACAACCCGAAACGCGCGCCCACCACGGCATTGGTGACCAGATCACCGATGTCGAGAAATCCCCCGATCGCGGTGAGGATTCTGAGAGCGACGGCGAAGAGACTTCTCATCCGGCCGCCTCGAGACGGTCTCCGAGATCGAGCAACTCCGTACCTGCACGTCCGAGCTCGGCCGCAACCGCAGTCAGCTCGGTCTGCTCGCCGACTCCGGCAACGATGTCTCGTCCCCGGATGATCTGTCCGGTAACCGTGTTCGCCGCCTGCAGGACCTCGGCGCGCAGGGTTCCCTGGCCGGGGGTGTCCACCGCTCGATCCGCGGTTGCCGAGACGGCCTGGTCGACCTCTTCGAGCATGTCCGACAGGGCGGTGTCCGTGGCGGCGGTGGTGTTGTGACCGTCGGCGAAACCTCCAGGCTCAGCTGAGCCGAGACCGCCGCCGAACCGATCTGCTGCGCTGCCCGACCGAAATCGCCTTCCACCCCGCCGCGCATCGAAGCGCACCCTGATGCGAAGACACCCAGGAGCAGCGCTGCAGCGACCACAGAAAGCAGCACACCCCTGCTCCGGCGTCCACCCGTCTCATGCGAGACGCGCCGTGAAGACCACGCTTTCCTCAGCAACCTCACGATAGAGGCCGGTTTCCGTCGCCGGTCGGTTTCGACAGCCGACACTCGCCGCGCTGTCGACCGGCTCCTATCGTTGTTCCCATGGATCCGCCCGTGACGCGGTACATCCAGCGCGACGGCGCCGCACTGGCGTATCAGATCGTGGGTGAGGGGCCACATCCGATCGCGTGGTTCTTCGAAGACATGATGCATCCGGACCTGATGTGGACCGATCCGCACTTCCACTACAACTTCGAACGTTGTGCCCGCTTCGCGCGTTCGCTGTTCTTCCAGCGACGCGGGTTCGGACTGTCCGATCCCGTCGAGCACGTCCCCACGCTCGAGGAGCAGGCCGACGACGTCGTCGCGGTGCTCGACGACGCCGAGGTCGATCGCGCCACGCTCGTCGGCGCAGCCAGCACCTGCGGGCCCCTTGCCCTGGTAGCTGCTCGGCACCCCGACCGCGTTTCCGGGCTGGTCCTCGCCGAACCCTGGTCCGATACCCTGCTGTCCGACGGTGATCCGCCACCGGGATGGACTGCTGACGAGCGAGACCGGTTCGTCGAGTCGTATCGGGATGCGTACGCATGCTGGGGTCAAGGGAAGCTCACGTCCCTGGCACACCCGACCCTCGATGTCCCACACAATCGACGGATCATGGCGCTGCTCGAACGCTGCTCCGCCACACCGAGAACTGCCCAGAAACATCTCGAGTGGGCTCTCCGCGCGAACTACTCCTTGATTCTGCCGGCAATCCAATGCCCGACGAAGGTGTTGCATCAGCCGGACACTCTGTTCGCTCGAGAGGCCGGCCGCAGGATGGCCGCGCAGATTCCGAACGGCCGCTTCTACGAGCTGCCACCGATCGCCCTCGGCTCAACCCTGGGTGAAGTGCTGATTCCTGTTCTCGACCACGTGGAGGAACTCGTCAGCGGCACGGACCATCCGGTCGAGGCCGATCGGTTCCTGGGCGCGGTTCTGTTCACCGATGTCGTCCGCTCCACCGACCTGCTCGCGGAGGTCGGTGACAACCGGTTCGCGAGGTTGCTGGGCGCGCACGACCGACTCGTGCGCGCGGAGGTCGAGGCCGGCGGAGGCACGCTGGTGGGCATCGCGGGCGATGGGACCCTCAGTGTCTTCGACGGTCCAGTGGCCGCACTGCAGTGCGCGCACCGGATCATCCGATCGACATCGACTCTCGGATTCTCTGTGCGCTCCGGCGTGCATGTCGGGTCGGTGACCCGCACCGGTCCCGGGTTGACCGGAATGACGGTCCATATCGGAGCGCGGATCGCTGCCTCCTCCGGGCCTGGCGAGGTGCGATGCTCACAGGCGGTGCGCGAGCTTGCGGTCGGCGGAGATTTCGATTTCACCGACCTGGGCAGGCATCGGCTCAAAGGTGTGCCCGGTCAGGTCCAGGTGTTCAGGGCGACGGTCGGGGCCCGTCCTGCACAGCCTGCGCTGCCACCACGCCCGACCGTCTCGGACCGGGCAGTATTGACCATGGCGCGCCGGGCTCCCGGCATGCTTCGTGAGCTCGCCCGCCTCGCAGACCGTCGCAACAAGGCAGTGAGGCGTCCACGATGATCGTCGCCGACTAGGCTCGGCTCCGTGAGCGTGCGTGCAGGAATCATCGTGACCGGGACCGAAGTGCTGACGGGGAGGATCTCCGACCTGAACGGACCGTGGTTGTCCGACCAACTCCTGAAACTCGGCGTCGACGTCGCCCACATCACGATCTGCGGTGACCGGCCCGCCGACCTGACCGCACAGTTACGGTTCCTCACCGAGCAGGGCGTCGATCTCATCGTCACCAGCGGGGGTCTCGGTCCCACCGCCGACGACCTCACCGTCCCCACCGTCGCCGAGTACTGCGATCGCGAACTGCTGCTCGACCCCGAACTCGAAGAACACATCGCAGGTGTCATCCGCCGGTTCCGCCCGGACACCCCCGATCTCGACACCGGACCGACGCGTATCGGGATCCGGAAGCAGGCGCACGTGCCCGCCGGTGCCACCGCCCTGCCGCCCACCGGTACAGCGCCGGGCGTGGTCATCCCCGCGGTCGCCGGCGAACGGCCGGTACCGACCATCGTCATCCTGCCCGGCCCGCCCGGTGAGCTGCAGGCGATGTGGCCGAGCGCGGTCGCCTCCCCCGCGGTCGCCGACGTGTTGGCGCGAGCCGACGACCTGCAGCAGCACACCGTGCGCGCCTACGGATTGCACGAGGCACAACTCGCCGAGACGCTGCGCCGGGCCGAATCAGAGATCGCCGGCCTCGAACGCCTCGAGATCACCACCTGCCTCCGACACGGCGAACTCGACATGGTGACGCGAGTCGCCTCCGGTGACGCGGACATCTACCATCGCCTTCTCGACGTCCTCACCGAACACCATGGACGCGAGATCTTCTCGACCGACGGTTCCACCATCGACGACCAGCTGATCGCCGTCCTCGACGGCCGCACGATCGCGACTGCGGAGTCGTGCACCGGCGGACTCGTCGCCGCGCGGCTCACCGACCGTCCCGGGTCGTCGGCCTATGTCATGGGTGGCGTCGTCTCGTACTCCAACGACGCGAAGTCCGATCTGACCGACGTACCGGCCGAGATGATCGCGGAACACGGGGCGGTGAGCGAGCAGGTCGCCGCAGCCATGGCCGAGGGTGCCCGACGGCGCCTGAAGGTCGACGTCGCGGTCTCCACCACCGGGGTCGCCGGCCCCGACGGGGGAACCGAGGCCAAGCCGGTGGGCACGGTGTGCTTCGGCGTCGCGATCGAGGGACGGCCGACGTACACGGTCACCCGCCGTTTCCCCGGCGACCGCGAACGGGTCCGGACTCTGACCACCACCGCAGCACTGCATCTGGTTGTCGCACAGCTCGGTCGGGATTGAGCCTGCACGCGCGCACCCTCGGCGGTTGTCAGCCCTCGCGTGCCGCCTTCAGCTGAGTCCGAAGAGAATCCACTTCGGCTCGGAGGTCGTTGATCTCGTCGATGTAGGGACGGATCCGGGCGCGGACCGCTTCGTCGGTGTACTGCGGGATCAAGCTCCGAGAGCAGTTCCAGTCGAAGGCCTCGACCTCGATGACGATGCTTCGTTCGCATCGCGCCGAGATTCTCCGCCCGTCGCCGAGATCGCGCAGCCGGTCGAGAAGCTGCGGGTCGTCTTCCGCATCGACCACCCGCGCGGTACCGAAGAGCTTCAACCGTCTCTTCAGCGGAAAGTCGGCGAGGAACAGCGCGACCCTTCCGTTGTCCGCGATGTTCCCGACCGAGACGAATTGTTGATTGCCTCGATGGTCCGCGAACCCGATCGTCTGCCCACCGAGGTGGTGCAGGAACCCGACGGGTCCGCTGCGGTACTGGACATACGGCCATCCGCTCGGGGTCACCGTCGCCATATGGAACTGGAAGCTTTCGCGTACGAGAGCGAGTTCCCGGTCGCCCAACGGCTGAGGTCCTCGGTCGGGTTCGTCGAGGTCGGCACCATAGGCAACGATGCTGCCCGCAGCTTCCTGACGCGCGACCGCCTCCGGGCCGAACGCCAGATGGTGATACCTCGAACCCATACCGATCTCCTCGCCGATGTCCGTTATGCCGACAACGAGACAGTGCATCACAATCGACCGTGACCAGAAAGACGCGGGTGTCGACCCTGCAGTTCGCCGACAGCGGCCATCTGGTTTACGATACGGAACGTGTCGTATCTGAATAAGCCGCCTGTGCAACGCGGACGTCCACGCGACGCCGAACTCGAGCGTCGGATCACCACCACCGTTCTCGAACTACTGGCCGAGGAAGGCTACGAGGGCGTGACATTCGAGGCGGTCGCTCGACGTTGCCAGGCGTCGAAGGCAACGCTGTATCGACGATGGCCGTCCAAGCGCGACATGGTGCTCGCAGCAGTGAAGGACGCCCCTGCGCATCCCTCGGCAGTCCCACTCCGGCGCGGCGACACACTCCGCGACGACCTGCTGATGCTTGCGCAACGCCTCAGCCTCACCATGTCCGCAACCGACAGCAACGCCGCCTTCATGCTGCTCCACGCGGGACTCGAAGACCCGGAGTTGTGCGACGCCATCGAGGAGACCGTCGGCCCGACAGGCGCACGTCTCCCCCAGGCGGTCCTCGACGATGCCGTTGCACGAGGCGAACTCCCTTCGGACGCTCAATCATTCGCATACGAGGAGGTCGTGGGAACCGTCCTGCTCCTGCGACGAGCGAACGGTCTCACCGTCGACGACACCTACCTCGAAGCCCTCGTCGACACCGTCATCATTCCCGCGCTCACCGCGTCCGCCGGCCGAACGGACCTGCCCGCCGGGATCTTCTCCGGCCACCCCGAAACCTCCACCACGACTACGACTACGGAGACCCCATGACCCGCTGCACCATCGAGGACTTCACCTACCGCACGATCACCGGGGACGGCGGCGTGAAGCTCAACGTCGCCGTCTGCGGGCAAGGTCCGGCCGTCGTCCTGCTGCACGGTTTCCCGCAGACCCACTACATGTGGCGCCACGTCGCCCACGCACTCGCTGACGACCACACCGTGATCGTCCCCGACCTGCGCGGCTACGGCGCCAGCGACCAACCCCCGGCCGACAATCCCGAGTCGTATTCCAAGCGCACCATGGCGAACGACATCGTCGCGGTCGCCCGCGAGATCGGTTTCGACCACGTCGGGCTCGTCGGTCACGACCGCGGTGCGCTCGTCGCCGTCCCTGCGGGACTCGACCACCCCGACGCCGTCGACTACCTCGGCATCCTCGACGTCCTTCCCACGATGGACACCTGGGCCGTACTTCAGGGCGTGAACGCCAAGGTTGCCTGGCACCTCTACCTCATGGCCCAGCCCGCAGGGATGCCCGAGAAGATGATCGCCGCTGTCGCCCCGGAATTTTTCGGCTCGTTCCTCGATGCGTGGGACCCCACCGGAACCACCTTCACGCCCGAGGAGCGCGATCACTACGTCACCAGCTCGATCAACTCTGTCGACTCGATCGTGGCCGACTACCGCGCCACCGCCGGCATCGATCTCGACATGGACCTCGCCGACCGCGAACGCGGGGCTCGGCTCACCATGCCCGTCGCGGTCATCTCCCAGGACTGGGGCTCGCAACTGGGCTTCGACGCCTCGGCCCTCTGGCAGGCGTGGGCACCCGATCTCACCTACCAGGGCACCACCAGCGGCCACTTCATGGCCGAAGAGAACCCCGACGAGATCGCCGGCTTCATCACCGAGCTGGCCGCCCGCATCCCGGCCGACCAGCCCTGACGGACATGCCACCGGAGTCACCGGTCAGGGGTGACCACGATCACCGAAAAGCACGCATCCTTAACATGACGAACAAACGGGACATCGATATCATCGGCCTCAGTTATTGTCTGTCGGGGGCACACGAGGAGAATCGCGCATGTCCCGGATCGATCGCAGACGCACACGCACCGTCGGCCTGCTCGCCGCAGGTCTGCTCACCGCAGGTCTGAGCGTCGCGGGTCCGGACGGTTCCGCGTCCGCTGACCCGGTCCGCAACTGCCCTGAACGGTACGTCCTCGCCGTCGACGGAACCCGCGGCTTCGAAACCCGCGACTCGATCGACCCGGCATCCCCCTTGGCGAAGATCTCCGCTCGGTTCGAGTCTCCCGGCACCGTGGTAGAACACATCCGCTACCCCGCAGTGGTTGTGCCGTTGCCCGGGACCGGCTCGCACGACGATTTCGACGGCATCGACGACGACGGCACCATCGCCTACGACAGGTCGAAGCAGATCGGGCATCAGCGACTCCGCCAGACCATCACCGTCCGACACAGCACCTGCCCCGACTCGGACCTGTTGGTGCTCGGCTACTCGCAGGGCGCCTCGATCGCGGGCGATGTTCTCGCCGAGATCGCAGCCGACGGGTCCGTTCCCCCCGAACGGATCTCGGGCGTCCTCTATTCCGACCCCCGCGACGACCGCGGCGTCGAGACCCTGTTCCCGGGTCCCGTCGCTCCCGGTGTGACGCTCGCCGGCGGCCGGAACGACTTCGGTGAGATCCACGTCGAACGAGTCTGCATCGAAGGCGACGCGATCTGCGACGGTCGCACACCCGAGGACGGCAAGGACTGGCTCCGCGAGAACGTGACGGGGTACTTCCAGCTGCACACGAAGTACCCCGACTACCATCCCTGACCGAGTCGGGCCGGAGAGTTCGCCGACCGCGCGGTGTGCATCAGTTCCAGAGTGACGAACTCGGGGGAGGTTGTGTGCGTGTTCTTCGCCGGAACCGCACACAACCTCCCCCGAGTTTCGACGGCCGCTACTCCTCCTCGACGCCACCAATGGCCCAACGCAAAAGGGAACCCATCCTCAGGTAAGGATGGGTTCCCTCGTCGGCGAGTCCCTAGCGGACTGTCGTTACTGCAGTCTGCGCAGGACTGTTATGCCTGTGCAGCGGTAGGTTCCTCGACGTGCTCCACGGGGCCGGCTTCCGTGATGGGATAGACGGGGTATTCCACACCCGACAGGTACTGGACCGTTCGCACCACCTGGCACGAGTAACCGAACTCGTTGTCGTACCAGACGTAGAGGATGGCGGTGTCGCCATCCACGATCGCTGCATTGGCGTCGATGATGCACGCCGCGCGCGAGCCGATGAAGTCGCTCGACACTGCGTCGGTGGCCGAGGTGTAGTCGAGGTTGCGGCGCAGCGCACCGGTGAGCGACTCCTGGTGCAGGTGCTCGAGCACCTCTTCCTTGGTGGTCTCACGAGTCAGCTGAAGGTGAAGGATCGCGACGGACACATCCGGCGTAGGAACGCGGATCGAGTTGCCGGTGATCTTCGCCTTCAGATCGGGAAGCGCCTTCGCGACCGCCGAAGCGGCGCCGGTCTCGGTGAGCACCAGGTTGAACGGCGCGGAACGTCCGCGACGGTCGGCCTTGTGGTAGTTGTCCAGCAGGTTCTGGTCGTTTGTGAACGAGTGCACCGTCTCGACGTGACCACGCACCACACCGAATTTGTCGTCCATGGTCTTCAGCGGCGGAACGATGGCATTGGTGGTGCAGGACGCGCACGACACGATCGTCTCGTCCGGGTCGAGGTCGCGGTGGTTGACACCGTGCACGATGTTCGGGAGATCACCCTTACCCGGTGCGGTGAGCACCACCTTGGCGATACCGGGGCGGAGATGCTTCGACAGACCGTCGCGGTCGCGCCAGATTCCGGTGTTGTCGACCAGGATGGCCTTGTCGATGCCGTACTCGGTGTAGTCGACGCTTTCCGGATCGTTGCTGTAAATGAACTTGATGACATTGCCGTTGGCGACCAAGGCGTTGTTCTCGGTGTCGACCTTGATCGTGCCGTTGAACTGTCCGTGGACGGAGTCGCGACGCAGCAGAGAGGCACGCTTGGTCAGGTCGTCGTCACCTCCCTTACGGACCACCACAGCACGCAGGTTCAGCCCATTGCCCGAGCCTGCCTTCTCGATGAGCAGACGGGCGACGAGCCGGCCGATTCGCCCGAACCCGTACAGGACCACGTCCTGCGGTTTCGCGGGGCTCGTCTGCGCGCCGCCGACCAGATCCGCGAGGCTCTCAGCGACGAAATCCGGGATGGATCGTCCGGCACCCTGGGCCTGATAATCCGTCACCAGCAGGCCGAGGTCGATCTTCGACGGCTGCAGGTCGAGGTCGGTCAATGCCTGGAGGAACGGGAAGGTTGCCTCGACCGACAGCTCGTCGCCGCGGATCTGACGCGCGAAACGGTGCGTCCGCAGAATACCGATCACCGACTTGTTCACGAGGGAGCGGCTGTGAAGCAAGATCGTGACCGAATGCCGGCGGTGCAGACCGCCGATGATCGGGATCATTGCTTCCGCAATAGCCTCTTGCGAGTTCCACTGTGCCAATTCCGGGGTGCTCACTGCGCTCCTCTGCCTTTCCGGCTCGTCTGACACGTCGCAGGCTGTTGGGTGCAGCCCAGACGAGACGCACGTCACTCGCCGGTCGGTGTCCGGATCGGTGGAACCGTACGCGACCGACGCCGATTACGGCGTGCGTACCGCCAAGCATATGAAAGAGCTCTCACGGTTCGACGCCCGGTAGGCGAATCGTGCCCGCGCGTGCGTGAAGCTGATCGTCCCTCCCCGGATAGGAAGGCGTCGTCGACCCTGGAGCTGTAGATGAACCGGCGAGCTGCGTGTGTCGCCAGTCACAACAATTGTGGCGGCATGCCGGATGGTATCAAGAGTCCATCGGCGGGTATTGCGTCATCAATATTCCGGCGCGCAAATGAATCCGGGTCACATCCTATTTCGAAACCTTCGAACCGCCAACAGATCTACTTGTCATTTCACACAACCGGGGCAGAGCCCAGGACTTACTCCGAGCTGCGAAAATCCGCGGCTTGCGCGTTCCGATGCCAAGACCGTGCTGCACGTGGCAAACCCGTGAGAAATGACGAGGCCGAGGAATACTTGCTTAGCCTCGATCTTTCGCGCGGATCACGTGTCAGACTGAGCAGCTTCGGATTCGGTGGGGAGACCGTGGATGCGGTGTGCATCCACGGTCGACTGCCCGACACGGTCGGGTGACGCCGAGGTCCACGGCCCCGGAAACAGTTCCTTCGTCTCGATGGAGCAGGTACGTGCAGGTCACGCAGGCGCAGGAAGCGCTGCGAGCCGATTCAGGCCGACCACGAAGGACATCGACATCCGGAGCTGTGATGGCAGCGGCAGACGAACACGGCGGACGTGTCGGGCGATCCTCCCCGCGATCGACAGCAGCCTCAGTCGTAGCCGTTTCGGCTCCCACCTGCGTGCCGGAACCTCGGTGAATGCGAGCATCTGCATCCACGCGGTCAGCTCGCATGCGAGCTGCACGAGCGCGAGCCAGATCCGGTTCTGATCGAAACCGTGCAGCGGAAGATTCTGCAGCCCAGTGACTTTCGCTGCTCGGATCCGGTCCTCGCACCGGGCCCGACGCCGGTGCCGCAGCTCCAAGTCCGGGAGTTGCCCGCGCCGGGGGTTGATGACGAACGCGGTCAGGCGTAGGCCGTCCCGGTCGGTGAACCGCAACTGCGCACCCGGATGCGGCCTCTCTTTCCGGACGATCACCCGCATGCCTGTCGACACGACGACAGATCGAGCAGGCCGGTCAACTCCGTCACCCAGGCGCCGTCGCGGACCTGTCCGTCGGCGTCGTAGGCCGGGGTCCAGGCCCGATCAGGAACCAGGTCGATCGCTTCGGCGTGGGCGTCGGTCAACCCCAATCCGACCTGGGGGTCCCTCCCGCTCGCGGGGGCGTACGACAGGCGCCGCTTGGTCAGATACTCGATCAGTTGGTGGGTGTCGCCGGCACCGTCGATGCGCACCAGCACCTTCTTCCCGACCCGGTATCCCGGGTAGAGCGGCAGCTGCGCGAGTGCGTCCTGCACGACGGTGATGGGGGTACCGCGCTGCACGTAGTGCTTGGGGGAGGATCGGCGGCGGTGTTCGATCCCGAGTTGCCCGGGCCGCAGCAGCATCGCGACGGGTTCACCGGTGCCGCCCACGCCGTGGTCGGCGAACGCGCACAGCAGATGGAAACCGAAGCCTCGCGTGAACGTCGGGGCGGCCTGTTCCTTCTCGGAATGCGCGGTGACCTTCGGTGGCATCGATGTCGAGGACCAGCGGATGCGCTTCGTCGATGGCGTGCTCGGGAGCCGACGCACCGGCGGCGGTCCAGGCGTGGCGACGGGCTGTGGCGCGGGCCCGGTCGATCGCGGCGAGCGCGGTGTCGGCGTCGACGGCCAACACGCTGATCAGGCGGGAGACGGTGGGTCGGAGGCCACCGCACCGAAGATCTCCGGGTGAGCCCGCAGTTGGCTGATGTCGGCGAGGCAGTCCCCACCGATCGCCAATGCCGTCGCGAGATCGGGCACGATCTTGCCGGGATCGTGTCGGGTCAGCGGTTTTCGATACGGTGCGAGCTCGGCCCGAGGTTAGGACGATCCGCTCCCCGATGAGCGTCGGTCCGCAAGCGCGGCACCCCGGCTGTCGTGTCGGTCATGACGGACGCAGATCCGGCCCGTAGCCCTCCACAGTGCGTCGCGCCGCGTCGGCAACCACATCGGTGAAGGAACCCCCGCTCTCGAGAATGCGACGCTGCCTGATCGCCCCATTACCTCGATCCAGGGTTCCCGACAGAGTGTCGTGCACGGAGCGGTAGACGTCGAGTTCCTCCAGGATCGACCGGACCTGAGCGAGCAGTCGCCAGATCAGGTCGACTGCCGGAACCAACTGCCCAGAGCCGAGATCGACACCGCGCCCGGCCAGACCGTCCCGGGCCGCTCTCCAGCACGCCGCGCGCAGCAGCTCCTGATCGACCGAGGGCGTCGGCTCGCCGCGTTCGATCGATGCCGTCGCCTGGGCGACCAATGCATACACCAAGGTGGCCAGCGTGACGGTCTCCTCGACGGTCGCGGGCACGTCCGCGATGCGGATTTCGAGGGTCGGATGATGCGCGGAGATCCGCACATCCCAATAGACCATTCGAGGATCCAGGATCGTGCCGGTGGTGAGCAGCGATTCGACCGCCGCGTCGTATTCCGCGGCCGAGGCGCACTGCGGGGGCAGTCCCGCGCTCGGCCAGCGCCCCCACCGCAGGTATCGCCAGCTGGCATATCCGGTGTCCCGGCCGTCGGTGATCGGCGAGTTGGCGGTCAGCGCCAGCAGGCCGGGAAGCCATGGGCGCAGATGGTTGATGAGCTGGGCCGCGCGGTCACGATCGTCGACACCGATATGCACGTGGCATCCGCAGATCACGCCGTCGGCGACGCCACGATAGTGCTGTGCCATGCGTTGGTAGCGAGGCGTGGCGGTGACCGATCCGCTCGGAGGTTCGAAGATCGGTGTGCCGACCGCTACGAGCCGGCATCCTGCGCGCGCTGCGGCGTCGGCGGCCGTCGCGCGGGAGCGGCGCAGCTCTTCGCGTAGGTCCTGCAGGTGTGTACATACCGTGGTGGCGGTCTCGACCTGACACGGGGAGAGCTCGACCTCGAGCTCGATGCCGAGTGTGCGTCCGGCCGCGAGCACGTCGAGACTGCGCAGGAGGGGACGACCGGTACGGGGATCGACCAGGACGAATTCCTCTTCGACGCCGATCGTGGCCGCCGCCCCGCCGCGCACAGGAGCGGTGTCGGTCGGTCCTGTGGCGGCCATGGCGTTCTCCCCACTCGAGATCTTTCACTCTACGAAGGAAGAGCGGCCGGCGTGGGTGTACTGCAGTCGGAGATCTGTCTTACCGGACAGTGCGTGCGCGTTGCCGGTTGGCGGCGTGGCGGAGCTGCAGAATCCGCAGGCCCCCGGCGAGGCCGACGATCACCGCTCCGGCGATCGCAGCGAACAGCAGTGCCACACCCAGCGGCAACGAGAAGTCCCACGCGAACAGTTCGAGGGTGACGCTGTCCAGGTTCTGCAGGATGAACACCAACAGCAACAGCAGGATCAACACACCGACGATCAGGGCAGTCCACAACGCCCCGGTGCGGGTGCCTCTGATGCCTTTGCCCCGGGCGACGTCGGGATGCAGCCTGCTGGGAGCGTCCGGATCCGGTGTCGCCCCGGATGGGGGTACCGGAGTATCGCTACGTCGCGCGGGCGCCGAGAAATCGGGGTTCGAATCGTCAGGGCCCCTCGAGCTGGTCGTCATGTGCGATCGGGTACCCCGGCCCTGTTCCGGTTATCCCACCGGCAGAATCTTTGCGGTCAGTTCACGTCCCGGCTCCGCACCAGAATCCCGGTGGCGACCACTGCGACGGCAATGTAGGCGGCGACGGTGATGAGCGCCCTCGGTCCCGAGATCACATCCACCACCCCGGGTGTGCCCTCCCCTCCCCCGGTCACCGCGCCGACGAGCGATCCGGCTGCGGTTCCCGACAGGAAGGCCGTCACGTCCTCGACGAGCTGCAGCGCGGAGCCGACGCCCCGCAGCAGATTCTCGACGACAACCGTCCATACCAGCCCCAGGCCGACCGACAGCGCCGCACTGCGGGCGTAGGTGCCGAGGGCGAAGCCGATCGTTCCCCACATCATGAACACGAGGTACGCCGCACCCGCGGAGCGAAGAAGTGCGCCGGCCGACGGCATCGTGAGCGGTTGTGTTTCGATCGTGGCGAGCGAGACGGACACGACCGTGCACAGCACAGCGGTGACGACCACCATCGCGGCAACGATCACCGCAAGAGCGAGCAGGGCACCGATTGTCGGGCGCAGACGGCCGTGAGTGAACACGGTCTTCCACGTTCCCCAGCTGTACCCGTTCCCGGCGATGAGAGCACCCAGGACGAGCACGAGCGCACCACCGAACAACGGTGTGCCCTGGACCAGGACGTCAGGGATCGATTCGGGCAGGACGCTCTGCAGCAACGCTTCGGTCGGCTCCCCTTCCGTGGAGAAGCCGGCCGTTCCGGTCGTGTAGGAGACGTACGGGAATACGTAGCCGAAAACCATCGCGAGCAGGAACCACGTGCCGACCGTCGTCCACATCGCCGGCCACGAACGCAACCGGTACAACTCGGCACGCAAGCTCCGAGCAACGGTGTTGTGCCGTGCGGCAAGTGAGGTGGAATCGGAGTGCGAGCGGAGTGTCGAGGCGGACATGTCACGCCCCCTTCGTGGGTGTGGAACGAGTGGTCATTTCGAGGAACACGTCCTCGAGGATGCGTTCGGCCGGTCCGACCGACAACACATCCATGCTGTCGGCGACGAGCGCGCGGACGACGTCGGGCCGCGATCGGGCGGCAGATCCAGCAGCACCGAGTCGCCGTCGATTTCGAACCCGTTCTCTCCGGCGAGATCCGATGCGATCGAGACCACCCGATGCCCGGGCGTGCCACGAACTTTCAGCACCGCGTCGCCGAGCAGGGTGGAGACGGTCGTTTCGCGCACCGGGCGCCCGGTGACGAGATCGGCAGGATCGGTATTCGCTCCGCACAAAATGACGCAGGGCCTCGGGTGACACCCTCTCACCGAATGTCCCACCACGGGCGCCGCTTCTGTAGGAACGCCGTCATCCCCTCCGCGGCTTCCTCGGAACCGAACATCCGCGCCGAACGTGCTGCCAGGTCGTCTCCGTAACGATCGAAGTCCTCGAGGATCCGCTGCGTGACGAGGCGTTTCGATTCGGCCAGACCCTGCGGTGAGCAGGCACGGATCTCCGCGAGCAACTCCACCAGGACAGCGTCGGTATCGGACACCGACAGGGTGACGAGACCCTCGGAGGACGCCTCCTCGGGACCGAACCGTTCGCCGGTCAGGAAGTACCGTGCCGCTGCGCGCGGCGACAATCGCGGGAGCACGGTCAAGGAGATGATCGACGCGGCCAGACCGAGCCGTGCCTCGGTAAGTGCGAACGTCGAAGCCGGCCCGGCGACCACGATGTCGCAGGCACCGATCAGACCCATGCCGCCGGCGCGGACGTGCCCGTCGATGCGGGCCAAGACCGGCTTGGGGAGCTCCAGGATCTGCCGGAGCAAGGCCGTCATGTCGCGGGTGCGTGCGGCAGCCGATTCCTGCGCGGATCCGGAAGAGCCGCTCAGATCCGCTCCGGCACAGAATGTTCCACCGGTATGGGTGAGGATGACCGCGCGGACGGCGGGGTCGGCGGCCGCGTCGACGAGTCCGCGGCTCAGTTGGGTCAGCAGCGGTACGGACAGGGCGTTGCGGTTGTGCGGGGAGTCGAGGGTCAGTGTCGCAGCGCCGTGGTCGACGACGTAGCGCACCACCACCGGATCGGGTTCGGTCATGACAACTCCTCGATGTGGTGGCCCCCTTCGCTGTCGGGGCTCTCGACCGGTGCGGACACGTCGTGCGGGGTGAGGACAGCGAGGACGGTGCCGACGGCGACCTGATCGCCGACTTCGACGGCGAGCGTCGTGAGCGTGCCGGCAGTGGGTGCGGTGACGGTGTGCTCCATCTTCATCGCTTCGAGCCACACGAGCGGCCTCCCCGCTTCCACCACATCGCCGACGGCAGCGCCGAGCCGGATCACCGATCCCGGCATGGGTGCGAGCAGTGATCCTGCAGCAATTCGGGCGGTGGGGTCCACGAAACGCGGCACCGCAGTCAAGCGCACCGGTCCGAGCGACGAGTCGACGTGCACCGCGTCGCCGTATCGCGCCACCACAAAATGCCGGCGGACACCGTCGACGTCCAGAACCACGCGATCCGGGGCGAACCCGACGACACCGAGGTCGTCACGGCCGTCGACGTGGACACCGTCGCGGGTGACTCGGTAACGCACCACGTGGTCATTGTGGACGCCCGTGAATCGTGTGGCCTGCGGCTGCGAGGGCAGATTCCGCCATCCCGAGGGCAGTCCCGCATTCACCGTGGCAGCGGTGCGATTGGTGGCCGACTCCGCCAGAGCAGCGGCGATCGCGGACACCGCTTCCGCGTGCGCTGAGGCGAGCGGTGCCGACAGTTCCGTGAGTCCGTGGGTGTCGAAGAAGGCGGTGTCGGTCTCCCCCGCACGGAAGGCGGGATGTTTCAGCACCGCGACGAGGAGGTCGCGGTTGGTGACAATGCCGTGGATCTCGGTGCGCGTCAACGTCGATGCCAGCAGCCGCACCGCGCGGTCACGGGTCGGTGCGTACGAGATGATCTTGGCGAGCATCGCGTCATAGTGGACCCCGACCTCCGATCCCGCGAGGACACCGGAATCGACGCGCACACCGGTGTGCCGGAGCACGTCGAACTCGCGTGCCTCCTGCGGCAGCGCGAAACGGTGCACGGTGCCGGACTGCGGTTGCCAGTCTCGGGCCGGGTCCTCGGCGTAGAGCCTGGCCTCCACGGAATGGCCGTGTACCGGGGGTGGTTCGGGGTCGAGGAGGTCACCGTCGGCGATGCGGAACTGGAGATCGACGAGATCGAGCCCGGTCGTGCATTCGGTGACGGGATGCTCGACCTGCAGGCGCGTGTTCATCTCCAGGAAGTGGAACCGCCCCGAGCGGTCCGCGAGAAACTCGACGGTGCCGGCGCCCTCGTACCCGATGGCCTGAGCGGCGCGCCGGGCGGCGTCGAACAGGCGTGGGCGCATCCCCTCGATCGCGTCGACGAGCGGCGAGGGGGCTTCCTCGATCACCTTCTGGTGGCGACGTTGGATCGAGCATTCGCGTTCGCCCACCGCCCACACCGTGCCGTGGCGGTCCGCGAGGATCTGGACCTCGATGTGCCGCCCGTTCTCGAGATACCGCTCGCAGAACACCGTCGGGTCGCCGAACGCCGACGCGGCCTCCCGGCGGGCCGCGTCGAGTTGCCCAGGCAGGTCGGCCAATGTCCGCACCACCCGCATTCCGCGCCCACCGCCGCCTGCGGAGGCCTTGACGAGCACCGGGAGGTCGGCGTCGGTGATGTCGGCAGGGTCGAGTTCGGCAAGAACAGGGACACCGGTGTCGGCCATGATCTTCTTGGCCTCGACCTTCGAGCCCATCCGTTCGATCGACTCCGGGCGCGGTCCGATCCAGATCAACCCCGCCTCGAGCACTTCGCGCGCGAATCGTGCGTTCTCGGAAAGGAATCCGTAACCCGGATGGACCGCGTCGGCGCCCGTCGCCAACGCTGCCGCGACGATCTTCTTCCCGTCGAGGTAGGTCTCGGAAGGGGTGACTCCCGCAAGTCGCACGGCGGCATCGGCGTCGCCGACATGCGGACTGTTCGCGTCGGCATCGGAGAACACCGCGATCGCCCCCAGTCCGGCCCGACGGCACGACGCGAACACGCGGCGGGCGATCTCCCCGCGATTCGCCACGAGCACCGTGGTGATGGTCGATTCGGTCACGGGAACCTCACATCCGGAAGACGCCGAAGGATTCGGCACCTGTGATCGGGGCGGTGGCAACAGCCGACAAGCACAGTCCCAGCACAGTGCGGGTATCGCGGGGGTCGATGATGCCGTCGTCGTAGAGACGACCGGACAGGAACATCGGCAGCGATTCGGCTTCGATCTGGTTCTCGACGGCCGCGCGCATCGCCTCGTCGGCGGCCTCGTCGAAGTCCTGGCCGCGTGCCTGCGCGGCAGCGCGTCCGACGAGAGAGATGACCCCGGCCAGTTGGGCACCGCCCATGACCGCAGACTTGGCGCTGGGCCACGCGAACAGGAACCGCGGTTCGAAGGCACGTCCGCACATGCCGTAGTGACCGGCGCCGTAGGACGCGCCGATGAGGATGGAGATGTGCGGCACCGTGGAGTTGGCGACCGCGTTGATCATCATCGCCCCGTGCTTGATCATGCCGCGTTCCTCGTATTCCCGACCGACCATGTACCCGGTGGTGTTGTGCAGGAACAACAGCGGCGTATCGGCACGGTTCGCGAGTTGGATGAACTGGGCTGCCTTCTGCGATTCCTCGTTGAACAGCACGCCGCGCGCGTTGGCGAGAATCCCGACCGGATAGCCGTGCACCTGTGCCCAGCCGGTCACGAGCGACGACCCGTAGAGCGGTTTGAACTCGTCGAAGTCGGAATCGTCGACGACGCGGGCGATGACCTCACGCGGATCGAAGGGTTGCCGAAGATCCTCAGGGACGATCCCGAGCAGCTCCTCGGCGTCGTACCGCGGTTCGCGTACGTCCGTCCGGGGTGCAGGGCCGGCCTTGCGGTAGTTGAGGCGCCGCACAATGCTGCGACCGATGCGCACCGCGTCCTGTTCGTCGACCGCGAAGTGGTCGGCCAGACCCGAGATACGCGCGTGCATCTCGGCGCCACCGAGCGACTCGTCGTCGGATTCCTCACCGGTGGCCATCTTCACCAGCGGCGGGCCGGCGAGGAACACCTTCGACCGCTTCTCGATCATCACGACGTGGTCGGACATGCCGGGGATGTATGCGCCGCCGGCGGTCGAATTGCCGAAGACCACCGCGATCGTGGGGATACCTGCCGCCGACAACCGGGTCAGATCGCGGAAGAGCCGGCCACCGGGAATGAACACTTCTTTCTGCGTGGGCAGATCCGCGCCACCGGATTCGACGAGGGAGATCAGCGGCATCCGGTTCTGCAGGACGATGTCGTCGGCACGCAACGTCTTGCGGAGCGTCCACGGGTTACTAGTTCCCCCGCGCACGGTGGGGTCGGTGGCCACGATGACACATTCGACGCCTTCGACCACACCGATGCCCGTGACGACGCTGCCGCCGACGGGAAACTCGGTGCCCCAGGCCGCGAGCGGTGAGAGCTCGAGGAACGGCGAGTCGGGGTCGAGGAGTAGTTCGATCCTCTCCCGCGCAAGCAACTTGCCTCGGTCGTGGTGTCGCCGGACGTACTTTTCTCCCCCGCCGGCGAGGGCCTTGCCGTGTTCTGTATCGAGTTCGGCCAGGCGAGCACGCATTGTATCGGCGGCTGCGCCGTATTCGGTGGAGCCGGCATCCAGGGTCGAGATCAAGGTGCTCACGTGTGCTTCTCCAGCAGGAGGGTGGGGATGTCGAGGTATCGGGCGCGCAACCATTCACCGAGGCCCTTGGCCTGGGGGTCGAAGCGGGCACGGGAGGCGACGCCACGACCGAGGATTCCCTCGATTACGAAGTTCACGGCCCGCAGGTTCGGGAGCAGATGACGTGTGACAGGCAAGGGTTCGATCTCGGGGAGCAGGTCCTTCAGCGTGTCGACGGTGAGAGTGTTTGCAAGCCATTGCCATTCGTCGTCGGATCGGACCCACAACCCGATGTTGGCGTCACCGCCCTTGTCGCCGCTGCGGGCACCGGCGATCGTGCCGAGCGGAACGCGACGAGTCTGTCCGGACGACAGCGGCGCGGGCACACTCGGGTCCGGCAACGGTTCGAGGGTCCGGGTGGTCGCCGCGGCCGGGATGTCGACGCGGGTGCCGTCTGGCAACACTGCAATGTGCGGCACGCGGGTCGCCTCGACGTACTCGGCCGTGTAGACACCGTAGGCGGTGCCCGGGCCGGGCGGAGCGGTGACGAAGAACCCGGGAGAGCTTGCAAGGGCGAACTCGACCGCCGTGGAGGTGAATGCGCGTCCGACGACGTCGGGATCGGGATCGCGCGCAGTGCAGCGCAGCAGAGCGCTCGCGGTTTCCTCCGTGTCGGCATCGGCATGGTCGGTGCGAGCGAGAGTCCATTCGAGTTCGGCAGGCCGCCTCGGCAGATTCGATTCCATCTGAGATCGCACCAACTGGGCCTTCGCGTCGATGTCCAGTCCGGTGAGGACGAAGACGACCTCGTTGTAGAACCCGGCGAGCGCGTTGAGGCACACCTTCAGGGTCGGTGGGGGCGGCTCGCCCTTCACGCCGGTGATGCGGACACGATCGGGTGCTTCCCGGCTCAGCGTGGCGGTGTCGATGCGCGCGGTGACATCGGGGTTCGCGTAGCGTCCGCCCGTCACCTCGTACATCAGTTGTGCGGTGACCGTGCCGACGGTGACGGCTCCTCCCGTGCCCGGGTGCTTCGTGATGGTCGCCGCGCCATCGGCTTCGATCTCGGCAATGGGGAATCCGGGGCGGACGAGGTCGTCGAGTTCGGTGAAGAACGCATAGTTTCCGCCGGTCGCCTGGGTACCGCATTCGATGACGTGCCCTGCGACAACAGCACCCGCGAGTGCATCGAAGTCATCAGGAGCCCAACCGAAGTAGGCGGCGGCGGGACCGACGATCACCGAAGCGTCGGTGACGCGCCCGGTCACGACGATATCGGCTCCGGCATCGAGGCACCGCGTAATGCCCCACGCACCGAGATACGCGTTGGCGGTCAGCGGGCGCGGGTCGGCGTCGAAACCGAACTCGTCGATGCGAGCAAGGAGATCGTCGCCTTCGACGTGGGCGATGCGCGGGGACAGACCGAGCCGATCCGCAACCGTGCGCAGCGCCGCGGCCAGACCCGCAGGATTGAGACCCCCGGCGTTCGCGACGATCCGCACCCCCTTGTCGAGGGCAAGACCCATGCAGTCCTCGGCCTGCCGCAGGAACGTCTTGGCGTAACCGAGATCCGGATTCTTCAGACGATCGCGACCGAGGATGAGCATCGTCAGTTCGGCGAGGTAGTCACCGGTCACATAGTCGAGTTCGCCGCCTTCGAGCATCTCGCGCATCGCCGACAGACGGTCACCGTAGAAACCGGAGCAGTTGCCGATTCGCACGACGCGGCTCACGCGATCCACTCCTGGACCGGGCGTCCTGTCCGCTGAGTAACGAGCGGACAGAGATCGTCGAGAAGCTCACGCGACTCCACCATGTGGTCAGCGTCACATGTCGCTGCTCTCGGAGCAAGCACTCATGACTGTTTCACGCGGCCCCTGGTCGTACCCCTCACCGCCGATAACGGGCTCACCGCTGTGCGCGGCGACGACGCCTCCCATCCGGCACGTCGGATTGCCCGGCCGGCTCTGCGGCTCCTCGACTGCTCCCGAACTCGACGGCATCTGCGTCCGCACCTCGGCCGGTCAGTGCCTGCACCACCATCTCGAGGTCGTGCAGCGTCACCTCATCTGCCGACGAACGGCCTTCTTCATCTCGAACGGAACGGGCCATGACAACTCCTGACAGAAGAACCACCGACCGCACCGTCGACCGTCGCAACACGAACAGAACCATCGCCACACGAACCGGCACCGGCAAGGCACCGGGCCCGACATCATCGGCAGGCCTGCGACACCGGCAAGTCTAATCGCGCCCGGAAGTACTTTCGCCGCGATCGGTCGCGCGCACGTAACTTGCCAGGACGGCGAACCTCGAAATCGTCACGACTCCTCGTTCACGACTCCTCGTTCACGACTCCTGCCTACCCCGCGGCAGATACCGTGGATGCATACTTCACCGAGGTCAGGAGTTGCCGTGCCGAAGCTGGAGATCAAGCAGAAGGCCGAACTTTCCCGCAAGCAGGCATCCGAGCGGTTGATCGCACTCGGCCGCGCCTTGGCGACGGGATCCGAAGTGAAACTGGACTCGGGCGGTGACACCATTTCGCTCGTCGTCGCCGACCGACTCGAATGGGAACTCGAGATCGAGGTGGACGGCGCCCAGGCCGAGATCGAGGTCGAATTCAGTTGGCGCGACGCACCATCCGACAGCCCAAAAGCCGATGCGGACGAGGAGGAGGACGAGGAGCCGGACGAGGAAGCGGACACCGCCGAAGGTTCGGATGAGGACCCGGGTGAAGACGAGGACGAAGGCGAGCCGCAGCAAACCGAGCCGCGACGAAGAGCCCCGGTCAAGAAGACGGCGCGGCGTGGCCGGCCACGTAAACGCGTCGCCGACTGATCGATGCACAGCCCCTGCCCGTCCACCAATTTCCTGAGCAGCCGCTACTACGACGGTCGCGGCATCACCGACCTGTTCGACTCGCCCGACCGGGCCCACGCGTGGATGCAGACACTGAATGAAGAGATCAGCTTCCCTCGATCACCTTTCACACCGACCGAGGACCAGCTCGCGCAACTCCGACAACTCCGCGACACGCT
>NZ_JCAXDU010000027.1:0-53913 GCF_059759155.1 Rhodococcus sp. GQ147 | reverse complement strand
CTTGGGGGTACCGCCGCAGCGGCGCCGGTGACCTGTGTGTCGCCTCCTTCTGCCAACGACATCCTGGTGTCCGATACCGCCAGCTGCGGCGCCACCGCCGAGGACGCCTTCGCTCGCGCGTATGCCGCCGACAGCGGCACCGCGGTGTCGGTCGCCGAGTCGACCGGTGCCGCCGAAGCCCACGCGACGGGCTTCGGCACGGCGCTCAGTGCAGCCCGTGACGGCGGCCGGTCGTTCGCCTACGCGCTCGGCGGCGGACTGAGCCACTCGTGGGCTCAGGGTCCGGCGACGACCCTGTCGGTGGCCGGCTACGGGTCGGGCGCCACGGCCGACACCACCGGCGTCACGTGCGTCGGAGCCCAGTCGTTCGCGGTCAACACCGCGACGGGACAGTGGTGCGCCGTGGGGGTCGGCTCGACGCCGCGTTGAGCGAGCGCGGCACCGATGATCCGGACGACCGTGTAGTCGGTCTTTCGCGGATTTCGTGACGGGGGTGGCAGGTGCCGGTAGTCTTGCACTCGCCACCCCCGAGTGCTAAAAATGCACTTAGCACTCGCAACACGTGAGTGCCAGGTCGGTAGGGTGAGACCGGGTTTTCGACACCCCTGGTCGTCCGTCGCGGGCACTGCTTCCGGCCGAAGGCGTACATGGAGCGATCCGACGAGCGATCGCTCCGGTGTCACCCCCATACCCGGAGGATCACTTCGCAATGGCCAAGATCATCGCGTTCGACGAAGAGGCCCGTCGCGGCCTCGAGCGGGGCCTCAACAGCCTCGCCGACGCAGTCAAGGTGACGTTGGGCCCCAAGGGTCGCAACGTCGTTCTCGAGAAGAAGTGGGGCGCCCCCACGATCACCAACGATGGTGTGTCCATCGCCAAGGAGATCGAGCTCGAGGATCCGTACGAGAAGATCGGCGCCGAGCTGGTCAAGGAAGTTGCCAAGAAGACCGACGACGTCGCGGGTGACGGCACCACCACCGCTACCGTGCTCGCCCAGGCGCTCGTCCGCGAGGGTCTGCGCAACGTTGCTGCGGGCGCCAATCCCCTCGGCCTGAAGCGCGGCATCGAGAAGGCCGTCGAGGCCGTCACCGCCAAGCTGCTCGACACCGCCAAGGAGGTCGAGACCAAGGAGCAGATCGCCGCCACCGCAGGCATCTCCGCCGGCGACCCCGCGATCGGTGAGCTCATCGCCGAGGCCATCGACAAGGTGGGCAAGGAAGGCGTCATCACCGTCGAGGAGTCCAACACCTTCGGCCTCCAGCTCGAGCTGACCGAGGGCATGCGCTTCGACAAGGGCTACATCTCCCTCTACTTCGCCACCGACGCAGAGCGTCAGGAGGCCGTGCTCGAGGATCCCTACATCCTGCTCGTCAGCTCCAAGATCTCCACGGTCAAGGACCTGCTGCCGCTGCTCGAGAAGGTCATCCAGTCGGGCAAGCCGCTGCTGATCATCGCCGAGGACGTCGAGGGTGAGGCTCTGTCCACCCTGGTCCTCAACAAGATCCGCGGCACCTTCAAGTCGGTCGCCGTCAAGGCTCCGGGCTTCGGCGACCGCCGCAAGGCCCAGCTCGCCGACATCGCCATCCTCACCGGTGGCGAGGTCGTCAGCGAAGAGGTCGGCCTCTCCCTCGAGACCGCCGGCATCGAGCTGCTCGGCCAGGCCCGCAAGGTCGTCGTCACCAAGGACGAGACCACCATCGTCGAGGGCGCGGGCGATCCCGACGCCATCGCCGGTCGCGTCAACCAGATCCGCGCCGAGATCGAGGCGTCGGATTCGGACTACGACCGTGAGAAGCTGCAGGAGCGCCTCGCGAAGCTGGCCGGCGGCGTCGCCGTCATCAAGGCCGGTGCCGCGACCGAGGTCGAGCTCAAGGAGCGCAAGCACCGCATCGAGGACGCCGTCCGCAACGCGAAGGCTGCCGTCGAAGAGGGCATCGTCGCCGGTGGTGGCGTGGCCCTGCTGCAGGCCGCTCCGGTTCTCGACGACCTCAAGCTCGAGGGCGACGAGGCCACGGGTGCCAACATCGTCAAGGTCGCTCTCGAGGCGCCGCTGAAGCAGATCGCCTTCAACGCCGGCCTCGAGCCCGGCGTCGTCGCCGAGAAGGTCCGCAACCTCGAGGCCGGCCACGGCCTCAACGCTGCGACCGGCGACTACGAGGACCTGCTCGAAGCGGGCATCAACGACCCGGTCAAGGTCACCCGCTCGGCGCTGCAGAACGCTGCGTCGATCGCGGCTCTGTTCCTGACGACCGAGGCCGTCGTCGCCGACAAGCCGGAGAAGGCCGCCGCTCCCGTGGGCGACCCGACCGGCGGCATGGGCGGCATGGACTTCTGATCCGCCCCTGCGGGCGGAGAGGACTTCTGATCCGCCCCTGCGGGCGGAGAGGACTTCTGATCCGCCCCTGAGCCACACGAGGCCCGATCCCACTCCGGTGGGGTCGGGCCTCGTGCTGTTCCCCGACGATTCCGGCCTCCGGTACGGAACGATCACATATTCGTTACGAAAGGGGCTCCGCGGACGATGAATGTCACGAAAGTGTCACTTCATCCGGTTCCGGAGGTTCGTGCCGATCCGCAACCGGTCCGAGGTGCGCAGCCAGACGGATCGACGAGGGGAAGAGAATATGCGGTCGTCCTGGTTACGGCGGGTACTGCTCACGGTGGCGATGGGAACGTCGATGGTCCTCGCGGCTCCCGGAGGCGCTCTCGCGCAGTCGGTAGAAGCCGACGATCAGCGACCGGTGGGAGAGCTGACCTCTGTCGAGCACGAGAGCGACCGCACCGTCATCGCGAACGTCTACTCACCGTCGATGGACAAGGTGATCCCCCTCCGGATCCGGACGCCCGCCGACTCGAGTGAACCGCGTCCCACCCTCTACCTGATCAACGGCTCGGGAGGCGGGCAGGGGATCGCCACCTGGGAGAAGCAGACCGACGTCGAGGACTTCTTCTCGGACAAGAACATCAACGTCGTCACGCCGCTCCTCGGCGGCTACAGCTACTACACCGATTGGCGCAACGACGATCCCGCACTCGGCCGCAACATGTGGACGACCTTCCTGACGCACGAACTCCCGCCGGTCATCGACACGGAGTTCGGGACATCGGGACGCAACGCCATTGCGGGAGTGTCGATGTCGGGGACGTCGGTGCTCGGCCTCGCCACGACGGCCCCCGAGCTGTACGAGGCGGTCGGGGCGTACAGCGGATGCGCCGAGACGAGCACGCCGCTGGGGCAGTCCTACGTGCAGGCCGTCGTACGCGTCAAGGGTGGCGACCCCGAGAACATGTGGGGCCCGGTCGGTGATCCGGCCTGGATCGAGAACGATCCCTACCTCCAGGCCGAGAAGCTCCGCGGTATCGACCTGTACATCTCGTCGGGTTCGGGTCTGCCCGGGCAGTACGAGCGGCTCGGATCGCGGTCGGTGAACAACGACCCGATCGGGCTCGTCGGGCAGGTGGTCGTCGGCGGCAGCATCGAGGCGCCGGTCCACCACTGCACCCAGCGGATGGCCCAGCGACTCGAGGAGTTGGACATCCCCGCCCGGATCGACCTGCGTCCGGCGGGTACGCACTCCTGGGACTACTGGGAGGACGATCTGCGCAACTCGTGGCCGCTTCTGTCGCAGGCGGTCGGACTGTAGAGGTCCCGCACAATCCACCGGAAATGCCCGATTCGATCCCGGTCGAATCGGGCATCTTCTTTCGGTCGTTATTCAACCGATAGATCGGTCGATTCGCCGTAATCGGTCGGTGAACGGGATGAATCGGGCCGAACGGAAATATCGAATTCAAACAGAAATAAATGGGTACGGACGTTCCGTTTTCTTTCCTTGACGCTGTGAGCTGGTCATATGCGGGCTCGTCCTAGCTTCCCTGCGAGTGTGAATGTCATCACATCCTGATTTGCGCACTCTCGGGTCGCGCATACACGTCGAGTGTGTTGAGAATTGATGCGAGCCCGACGGAATTCCGATCGGAATTCCGGGTAGGCGAAAAGCAATCGGACGAGACCCGTCCGGTATGTGATCGGACGAAGGAGATTCACATGGACGTCATCGAACTCATCGGCTCTGCCCTCGAACTGCTCGGCGGCACCGAACTGCTCGGCACCCTGCTCGAGACCGGCAGTGCCGTTCTCGGCCTCGGCCAGTAGTTCCTGCTGAGCTGAACAGCTGTGCCGCTGCCTCGCAGCGGCATACGACACCCCCGGCGGATCTCCGCCGGGGGTGTCGTC
Source organism: Rhodococcus sp. GQ147 (assembly GCF_059759155.1). Classification (NCBI taxonomy): domain Bacteria; kingdom Bacillati; phylum Actinomycetota; class Actinomycetes; order Mycobacteriales; family Nocardiaceae; genus Rhodococcus; species Rhodococcus sp. GQ147. The sequence continues at coordinate 49,676 of NZ_JCAXDU010000027.1, read as the reverse complement.
GTCTCGGCCGACCCCGTGACCCGGATCAGTTCTCGGGGATCAGCATCCACAGGGCGAGGTAGAGCAACACGGCGGTGCCGCCCGTGACGAAGGCTGCGAGGACTGCGCCTGCACGCACGAGGTTGAGGTCGACGTTGAAGTACTCGGCCAGTCCGGCGCACACACCACCGAGCATGCGCTGGGACGAGGAGCGGGTGAAGGGACGGGGAGCCTGGTTCTCGAAGTTCATGTATTCATCCTGTCGCCGTAACGGTCTCGGCACATCCGGGAACGGCCCGGATCTTCACCCTGATCTTCGTCTCGGGGTCGGTCGGACGAGCCGGCCCGAACAACGCAGAAATCACGCTGAGGGCAATGCTCGGCGACCGGGGCGCGAGGAGGCAGACTCGACCGTCGGTACTGCCGATCAAAAGGAGATCTCCCGTCATGACCGACGTCGTCCTGGACGAACAGCTCGCCGCACTGCGCCGCAGGTACGGCACCCGGGCCGCCGAGCAGGTGGCCGGACGCGGTGGCTCCGGCGCGTGGAACGACGTCATCGCTCTCCAACTGGCGCATCGCTCCGTGCGAAAGTTCCTTCCCGAAGCGGTATCCGAGGATGATCTGTGCGCGATCGTGGCCGCGGCTTCGTCCGCCGCGAGCTCGAGCAACCTGCAGTTGTGGAGCGTCGTGGCCGTCACCGACCGCGACCGGCTCGCCCGGATCGCGACTTTCGCCGGCAACCAGCCGGCGGTGCGTGACGCTCCACTGCTGCTCGTGTGGGTGGCCGACCTCGCCCGGGCGGCGCGGGTCGCCGAGCAGCACGGCAAGGATCTCGTCAACGTCGACTACGTGGAGTCCGCGCTGCTCGGGGTGGTCGATGCCGCGCTCGCCGCACAGAATGCGGTGCTCGCCGCGGAATCGCTCGGCCTCGGCACCGTCTACATCGGGGCCATCCGCAACCATCCGCGTGACGTGGCCGCAGAACTGGCTCTGCCCGACCACAGTTTCGCTGTGGTCGGGCTGGTGGTGGGCCGTCCCGATCCCGAGGTGGAGTCGGAGGTCAAGCCGCGGTTGGGTCAGGACGTGGTGCTGCATCGCGAGCAGTACTCGACCGAGGAACGGGATGCCGGCCTCGCCGCCTATGAGGAGGAGATCTCCGGCTTCTACCGCGATCAGGGTCTGGCGGAGAGCTGGGTCGAACGTGTACTCGGGCGCTTCGCGTCGCCCGGCGCGCTCGGGAGCAGGGAACAGATGCGGGAAGCTCTGCGGGAGCGCGGTTTCGGTCTGGACTGACCGCAGGGAGGCGTCAGCGGCACACGACCGTCAGGCCGACCCCGCGCCACACCTGACGTTCGACACGATCGAACTCGTTGTCGTCACTGTCGTATTCGTACTCGACCTCGGTCCGGTATCCCCGGTCGCGCTGAGCGGTCACGGTGCAGTCGCCGCCGGCGGAACCGGACCGGTTGACGATCGAGTACGGCACACCCTCCGCGGCGAGCACGGCGACCGCGGCCTGCTCGCTCAAGCCGACCACACCGGGCGCGGGTTGTGCTGTGGCAGCTCCTGTTCCGAGCAGTACTGCGGCGGTGCCGAGCGACAGGACGGCGGCGGTCGCGAGACGGGAGCGGGTGACAAGAGTACGCATGGGTTCCTCCGAAAGGGTGCTGGACCGGACATTTCGATCGTCCGCCGCGACCCGGCCCGAGCACATCCGGGCACGACCCCCATCCCGACCCTGAATTCCGGACTCGGGGTGGCAGGGACACTGGGGAAACCGGCACCCGCCGCGTCCGGATCGGCCTAGTCTGGGCCGGTGGAGACCGTACCGATCCAGCTTCCCGGGGGCACCACGGCCCCGGTGCGCCTCTTCGCGGGACCCGACCACGAGCACGAGACACGCCGCGACGCCTCCCGCGCCGTCGTGGTGATCGTGCCGGGGCTCGGCATCCCTGCCGGTTACTACGAGCCGTTCGGGCAGGCGATCACCGAGCACGGATTCGACGCGGCGATCTGTGAACTGGCCGGCCAGGGCGACAGCCGTCCGAGGCCCGGACCCGACAGCACCTACGGCTACCACGAGATCGTCGCGACGCACTTCCCCGCTGTCTTCGAGGTGATGCGGGAGCGCTTCCCCGACTCGACGCCGTACCTTCTCGGCCACTCCATGGGCGGCCAACTCGGGGTGCTCTACGCCGCGCGCATCCGCGGCCGGCTCGGCGGACTGATCCTCGTCACCTCGGGCACGCCCTACTACCGCCAGCACGTGGGCATCCGCGGGCCGGGACTGTGGCTCGGGTCGACGGCGATGTCGCTGACCGCCGCGGTGGCCGGTTTCTGGCCCGGTGATCGCATCGACGTCGCCGGTTTCGGCCGGCAGTCGCGCGTGCTGATCTCCGACTGGGCGCGACTGGCCCGCACCGGCCGGTTCGAACCGGCCGGTGCGGACATCGACTACGAGGAACGGGTCGGGCGTCTCACGCTGCCCGTCCTGTCGATCACGATCGAAGACGACGACCTCACCCCGGTCGCGTCGGCGCAGCACCTGCTCGAGAAGCTGCCCTCCGCCGACGTCGCCCGGTGGCACAACCCGCGGGCACTGGGCCACAACGGATGGATCCGCGACAACAACGACACCGTAGCGAAGATCGTGGCCTGGCTACGCGACCGCTGATCCCGCGCGGGCAGCAGCGGCGAGCCGGACGTGCGCGTTGGGGGAGCCGTATCCGGTGTAGCCGCCGCGCCGTTCGAGGAGTTCGACCTGGAAATTGCCCTGCACCGGGAGCGTGTAGGCGTGCAGGAATTCGCCGCCGTCGTCGTTGCGATCGTAGAGCAGGCCGTTGTCCTGCAGGACGGCGAGCAGGGCGGGGTCGAGCACGAACCGCGCGTCGAGATCCGCGTAGTAGTTCGCGGGCGGCCGGAGGAACTCCACGCCGCGCGCACGTGCGTGGCGTACCGAGTCGACGACGTCGGCCGTGGCGAAGGCCAGCTGGGTCACACCGTGCAGCTGGGGCGCAGCACCGGTCTCGGAGACGTTCAGCGCGACCCGCAGGTCACCCTTCTCCGCGCGCAGTGCACGGATGCGCAGGCGGCCCTGCGGCTGGATGTACTCCTCGGGGTCTTCCGGCCGCAGTCCGAACAGGGTGCGGAAGAACGACAGCTCCTGGTTCAGGTCGTCCGCCGCGACCGTCACGTCGACATGGTCGAGACCGAGCCATCCCTCGTCGGCCGGGGGAGTGGCTGCCGCGTCGTCGGACACGAAGTCGTTGTGCCAGTCGTCGGTCTGCCCCGGCTCGGCACTGACGAAGATGTGCAGACCGGAGGGCGAGGTGATGCCCGGCAGGCCTGCTTCACCCTCCCCTCGGGTGCGGTCGACCGCGGGCCACAGCAGGTTCGCGGCGCGTTCGGCCACCGCGGCGACGTCGGGGGCGACGAGACCCAGCGCGGTCGCGGCGGGGCCCGGCGCGGGCTCCTCGTTCAGGACGACGTTCGCGCCGCCGTTGCGCCACCACACGACGGGCTTGCTGCGGTGCCGGCCGGCGACATGGAATCCGAGTCCGGTGAGCAGCGCCGGGTAGTCGGTGCGGTCGGGGTCGGCGAGTTCGACGAACGCCGCGTCGGTGTGCGCCGGAAGCGGCGGTGCGACCGTCACCTTCTCGCGTGCGGGCCCGGTGACCCGCGCACCGAGCCGGTCCTCGAGGAACAGCAGCGACCGCATCGCGTCGCGCGCGGTCACATGCGGATCCGCTTCGCGCACCACGTCGCTGAAGACCTCGAGCGAGAGCGGACCGTCGTAACCGGCGTCGAGCACGGCCGCGACCACCCCGGAGACGTCGAGCATGCCCTGCCCCGGGAAGCACCGGAAGTGGCGGCTCCATTCGAGGACGTTCATGTCGAGCACCGGGGCGTCGGCGACCTGCAGGAAGCCGATGCGTTCGCCGGGGATGCCGGCCAGGGCGCGTCCGTCGTCGCCGCGTGCGAGCATGTGGAAGGTGTCCACGGCCAGCGTCACGGCCGGGTGGTCGGCGCGTTCGACGAGATTCCACGCCTGCCCGACCCGGTTGACGTGGCGTCCCCAGGCGAGGGCCTCGTAGGCGAAGGTGACCCCGTGCGAGGCGGCGAGATCGCCGACGGCGCGCAGCTGTTCGGCGGACAGTTCTGGATCGTCGATCGCGGTCGGCAGCGCGTTCGAGCACGCCAGGAAGGTCGTTGCGCCGAGCTCGTTCATCACCTCGAGCTTGCGGCGGACGCGGTGCAGGACGTGGGGGAATCGCCGCGGGTCGACGCCCTCGATGTCGCGGATCGGCTGGAACAGGTCGATCGACAGACCGAGATCGGCGCAGCGCCGCGCTACCTCGGCGGGTGACAGCGGCGACGCGATGAGGTCGTTGTCGAAGATTTCGATCCCGTCGAATCCTGCAGCGGCGATCGCGTCGAGTTTGTCGGCGAGAACACCGGAGAGCGAGACGGTGGCGATTCCGCGGCGCATCAGCTGGTCAGCTCCTCGAAGTGTCGGACCATTCGTTCGGCGTCGGGTTCGACGCCCGTGAAGTACTCGAAGGCACCCACGGCCTGGAAGACGGCCATGCCGCCACCGGGCACCACGCGGCATCCGCGGGAGCGGGCGAGGTGGATCAGTTCGGTCTCGAGCGGGAAGTACACGACGTCGGAGACCCACAGGTCCTCGCGGACGAGCTCGGCGGGGACGGGCAGGCCGGGGTGGCCGGTCATTCCTGTGGGGGTCGCGTTGACCAGACCCTGCGCCGAGGCCAGAGCGCCGGCGAGATCGGTGGTCGCGCGGACCCGGTCGTCGCCGAAGCGTTTGGCCAGGCGGGTCGCGCAGGCCTGCGCCTTCTCGACGTCGACGTCGACGATGGACACGTGCGCGGAGCCCTGTTCGAGCAGCGCGTACCCGACGGCCGAACCGGCACCGCCGGCCCCGACCAGCACGGCGCGGTCGGAGACGGCCTCGGGCAGCCGGCGGCGGAACGCGCGCCCCCAGCCGGACCAGTCGGTATTGCGGCCGAGTGCGCGACCGTCCCGGAACACCACCGTGTTGACCGCGCCGAGATCGTGGGCGTCGTCGGACAACTCATCGAGCAGAGGGATGACGACCTGCTTGAAGGGGTGCGTGATGTTGAGCCCGTCGAAGCCGAAACGCTGTGCCCAGTCGAACATCTCGGCCAGGTTCTCGGCGCCGTAGCCGAGGCGCTCGGCGTCGACGAGGCGGTAGGTCAGGTTCAGTCCCGAGGCGAAGCCCTCCCGTTCCTGCATGGCCGGGGTGAGCGAACCGTTGATCCCGGCGCCGAACAGGCCCAGCAGGAAGGACGTACGTGCGGGCGCTGCGGTGGTCATCGGGAGCTTTCCTTCTTCTCGGTATCGAGTGCGAGTGCGGCCAGGTGACGGACGGCGAACTCGTATCCGTCGGGGCCGCATCCGGCGATCACGGCCTTTGCGACGGGAGCGACGAACGAACGGTGCCGGAACTCCTCGCGGGCGTGGACGTTGGTCAGGTGCACTTCCACGATCGGTGCCGCGACGGTCACGAGCGCGTCGTGCAGTGCGACCGAGGTGTGCGTGTAGGCCGCGGCGTTGACGACGAAACCGGCTGCCGATTCGCGGAGTTCGTGGACGGCGTCGATGAGTGCGCCCTCGTGGTTGCTCTGCCGGAAGTCGATGTCGAAGCCCAGGTCGTCGGCGGTGCGGCGGCACGACTTCTCGATGTCTGCCAGCGTCGCGGTGCCGTAGAGATGAGGTTCGCGCGTGCCGAGCAGGTTGAGATTGGGCCCGTTGAGCACGGCGATGATGGGACGCGCACTCACGATGCGGCTCCGGCGGGGACCGGCGTGGTGTTGCGGTCGTGGGGGAGCAGGCCGATCTCACGGGTGGGGACCTTGTGGGTTCCGGACGGTCCGGTGGCCACCGCGATCAACGAGATGACGACGGCGCCGACACAGAACAGGGCCACGCGGTACCAGTTGTCGGCGTTGCCGTCCATGAGCGACCCTGCGATGGCCGGGGTGAAGCCGGCGAGCGCGAAGCCGAACTGGGTGCCGATCGCCATGCCCGACAGTCGGACGCTGGTGGGGAAGTACTCGGCATAGGTCGCGGGCCACACCGCGTTCGGCATGCTGTAGATCACGCCGGCGAGAAGGATGCCGGTGACGAGGACGAGCGGCACGTCGCCCCGCGAGATCGACCACAGGAAGGCCGTCACCATCACGGCGCTGCCGATCAGGCCGGAGACGAAGACCGGTTTGCGGCCGATGCGGTCGGACAGCATGGCCCACAGTGGGATGGTGCCGACGGCGATGATGTTGGCGACGATTGCCAGCCACAGCATCGTGGTGTCGCTGATGCCGATGCCGTACTCGTCGGCTGTGGCGAAGTTGAGGGCGAACACCTGGAAGGCCGTGTTGACCATGGCGATGAAGGCCGCGAAGAAGACGCGCAGGACGCCGGTCCAATGGTGGCGGAAGAGCACGGCCAGCGGTGCCTTGGGGGCCTCGTCGTGCGCCTTCTCGGCGTGGAACTCGGGGGTCTCGTCGAGGCTGCGCCGGATGAGGAAACCGACCAGCACGATCACGGCGCTGATCCAGAAGGGCACTCGCCAGCCCCACGACTGCAACTGCTCCTCGGACAGCAGGGCGATCACCGGCAGGAACATCAGCGGTGCGAGCACCTGGCCGCCCTGCGTGCCGCTCAGCGTCCAGCTGGTGAAGAAACCACGCCTGTCGTCGGGGGCATGTTCGAACGACATGGAGTTCGCGCCGGCCTGCTCACCCGCGGCGGACAGTCCCTGGAGCAGTCGCAGCACGACCAGCAGGATCGGTGCGAGCATGCCGATCTGTCCGTAGGTCGGCAGGCAACCGATGAGGAATGTCGAGACACCCATCAGCAGCAGCGTGCCGACGAGGATCAGCTTGCGGCCGAAGCGGTCGCCGATGTGGCCCATCAGGATGGACCCGAACGGGCGCGCGACGTAGGCGATGCCGAAGGTGGCGAGCGACGCGACGGTCGCGACCGCCTGGTTCCCTTCGGGGAAGAAGATCTTGGGGAAGACGAGCGCAGCGGCGGTGCCGTAGATCGCCAGGTCGTAGTACTCCAGTGCGCTGCCGCTCCACGCGGCGAGGGCCGCCTTGCGGGGCGTGCGCTGCACCGTGGTGTTTTCAGTCATCGGATGCCTCGGGGGGTGGGTCTTCAGTATCGGATACACGGACGTTATGGGTGTGGCGCAGCCCACGACAATCGTTTGCCATTTTTTGCCATACTGTCCGTATGTCGGCCTCTCCGCGTTCACGGAAACGCGCCACCATCACCGATGTGGCCCGCGAGGCAGGGGTCGCGGCGTCGACGGTCTCGCGCACGTTCACCAAGCCCGGTCGCGTCAACGCCGCCACTCGCGACCACATCCTCGAGGTCGCCGACCGGCTCGGCTACGCACCCAACCCCGCGGCCCGCGCCCTCGAATCGGGACGCACCAACACCCTGGCGCTGCTGGTCCCCGACATCACGAACCCCTTCTTCTCGGGCGTGATCAAGGGGGCCGAACGCGCCGCCGTCGCCTCCGGCCGGACCCTCGTCCTCGCCGACACCCAGGAGAGCGCGACCACCGAAGCGCACATCATCCGGCGGCTGGGGCCGGCCGTCGACGGTTTCGTCCTGGCGGCCGCCCGTATGCCGGACGACGAGCTGCGGCGCGTCGCCGAATTCGACGCCGTGACCCTGGTGAACCGGGCGATCCGCGGAATCTCCTGCGTTGTCGCCGATTACGAGACGGGCACGCGGCAGATCGTCGACCACCTCGCGTCGCTCGGGCACCGCTCGTTGCTGTTCCTCGGCGGTCCGCCCGAGTCGTGGTCGGGAGCGCGGCGCTGGGCCGGTCTGCAGGCCGCGGCGCAGGCTCACGGCATCGCGATGCGTCGCTTCGGCCCCTACTCGCCGACGCTCGGTGGCGGTGCCGCCGCGGCCGACGCCGCCGTGGCGGCCGGTGCCACCGCGGTGGTGTGCCACAACGACATGCTCGCCATCGGGGTGCTGCGCCGGATGCGGGAACGCGGGGTGTCCGTCCCGGAGCACGTGAGCGTGGTCGGATTCGACAACATCTTCGGCTCCGACCTGTGCCGGCCGTCGCTCACCACGCTCGCCGAACGCACCGAGGACGCCGGGGCGCGCGCCATCGAGATGCTCGCCCGGCAGGCCTACGAGCGGGTCGCGGTGGCCGACGAACTCGTGCTCCCGACGCAGCTCGTCGTCCGCGAGTCCACCGGACCGGCGAGATGAGGGAGGTTGTGTGCGTCTTTCTCGACGAGAACGCACACAGCCTCCCCGAAGTTCACCGGTTCGCGAGCTTGTCCGCCAGGAAGGTGAACGTCAGCGCCGACTTGAACGCCGCCTGGGCGTTGTCGGCAGCGCCGCCGTGGCCGCCCTCGATGTTCTCGTAGTACCGGACCTCGTGACCCTGCTCTTCGAGCCGCGCCACCATCTTCCGCGCATGGCCGGGATGCACCCGGTCGTCGCGCGTCGACGTGGTGACGAGGATCGGCGGGTAGTCGGCATCCGGGTCGGTGTTCTGGTACGGCGAGTACTTCGACAGGAACTCCCACTCCGCGGGGTTGTCGGGGTCGCCGTACTCGGCCATCCACGACGCACCGGCGAGCAGCAGGTGGTAGCGCTTCATGTCGAGCAGCGGCACCTGGCACACGATCGCCCCGAACAGTTCGGGACAGCGGGTGAGCATCACGCCCATGAGCAGACCGCCGTTGCTGCCGCCCTGGGTGCCGAGCTGCTCGGCCGTCGTGATCCCGCGCGCGACGAGATCCTTCGCGACCGCGGCGAAGTCCTCGAAGACCTTGTGCCGGTTTTCCTTCAGGGCCTGCGTGTGCCAGCTGGGTCCGTACTCGCCGCCACCGCGGATGTTCGCGATGACGTAGGTGTAGCCCTTCTCGAGCCACGCCCGCCCGACGCCGCCGCTGTAGGCCGGCACCATCGAGTTCTCGAACCCGCCGTACCCGTACAACAGTGTGGGCGACGGGGTTCCGGTGTTGCTGCCGACCACGAAGTAGGGCACCTGCGTGCCGTCGTCGGACGTCGCGAAGAACTGCTCGACGGTGATGCCCTCGGCGTCGAAGAACGACGGGGCCTGCTTGATCGCCTCCACCGGGCCGCCGACCGTCCCCGACAGCAGGGTCGCAGGGATCGTGAAACCGCTGGAGTTGAGGAAGAAGTCGTCGCTGTTGAGCGGATCGACGTCGATGATCGAAGTCGACGTGGCATCGGGGACGTCGGGCAGTTCCTCGTCCGACCAACCGTCCTCACCCGGTGTGAGCACCCGCACGCGGGTCTGCACGTCGCGCAGTGTGACGACGAGCAGGTGATTCTGCGTCCACGCGTACTGCTCGAGCGAGGTGTGCTCGTCCGGGGCGAACAGCACCGTCACCTCACGCGAGCCGGCGAGGAAGGCCGGATAGTTCGCGGCGAGCAGCGTGCCGGCGGGATGGCCGAGCCATTCGGAGCGGGTGCGCACGAGCAGGTGGTCGCGGTACACGCTCACCCGCGCGTCGTCGGGAACATCCAGTTCGACGAGCTCGCCGTCCGCGGTGAGTTCGAAACGCTGCGCCCGGTAGAAGTCGATCGCGCGGTCGACGAAGCTGCGCTCGTATCCGGGGGTGTTGTCGTACCAGGCGGAGACAGCGACATCGGTGCGCTCACCTTCGAAGACCGTCTCGGCCTCATCGATCGGAGTGCCGCGCCGCCAACGCTTCGCGAGTCGCGGATAACCCGAGTCGGTGAGCGACCCGTCGCCGAAATCGCTTCCCACATAGACGGTGTCGGAGTCGATCCACCCGATGTCCGTCTTCGCCTCGGGTAGTTCGAAACTGTCCGGGCCCGAGACGAATCGTCGCTCGACGAGATCGAACTCGCGGATCACACTCGCGTCGGCACCACCGCGCGACAAGCTGATGAGCGCGCGGGTCTGATCGGGCCGCAGCACCTGGGCACCCGACCACACCCAGTTCTCGCCCTCTTCCTCGGCGACGGCGTCGAGGTCGACGAGGACGTCCCATTCGGGTTCGTCGCGCAGGTACTGCTCCATCGTCGTGCGACGCCACAGGCCGCGTACGTGCTCGGCGTCCCGCCAGTAGTTGTAGAGGTACTCGCCCCGCCGACGCGCATAGGGGATGCGGGCGTCGGTGTCGAGGATCTCGCGGATGCGGGATTCGAGGTCGGTGAAGCTCTCGGTGCGGGTGTACTCCTCGACCGTTCGGTCGTTCCGGGCACGCACCCAGTCGAGTTGTTCCTCGCCGGTGACGTCCTCGAGCCATAGGTACGGATCGGTCGTGTCGTCGCTCATGATCCATTCATACCCGCCCCGCACGTGCCTCCGGCGGCAGGCAGACTGTGACCTCGTGCAGATGCATCCGTCGGACGCGCGCCGGGAATGGCTCGGCGACCGCATCCCGGGCGACCTGTTCGCCCTCTACTGTTTCGACGCCCCCGCGACTCCGGTCGCCGACGTGCTCGACGAACTGCGGTCGCGGGCGGCGGTGATGGGGGAGCTGCAGGTACGGATGGTCGAGGTACCCGCGGGTCTCGACTATCCCTACTGGGCAGCGCACACCCCAGCAGAAGACCGGTTCGTCGTCCACGAATCCGGCAGCTACGAACAGATGCTCGTCGCGCTGTCCGGGCTCGTCGCGACCCGCGTCGACGTCACCGTCTCGCCGTGGCGACTGCACGTCTTCCCACATGTCACGGGTGCTCCGCGCGGGAACGGTCCCGCCCTCGTGGTCGTCCTGCAGATGTCGCACGCCTTCGCCGACGGGGTGCGCACCTCCGCGCTCGCCCGCGATCTGCTGGCGGGCACCGCGACACCCACGACACCGCCGCGCGCCCTCTCGCCCGCCGGGATGCTTACGCGTGCCGTCCTGCGGCTGCCGTTCTCGATTCCACGGGTGATCGCCGACGGGCGGCGGTCGGTGGATGCGGCGCGACAGCTCGCCGACCCCTCGGTGCCGCCACCCACCCCGGGGAGGCCGCTGGTCGCTGTGAACACCGCACCCGGGCCGCGGCGGACGGTCCGCACACTCGTGTTCGACTCCGCCGCCCTGCGCGGCGTCGGCACGGTCACCATCGGCGCGCTCACGGCCATCGGCGCCGCCCTGTCGCAGCTCCTCGGCGTCGACGAACTGTCCGCCGAGGTGCCGGTCGCGGTGGCGCCGGGCACGGCCCGCAACAGCTACCGCAACGTCGGCGTCGACCTGCACTGCGCGCTCCGCGAACCGCACGAACGTGCCGCGGCGATCGCCGCCGACCTGGCGTTGCAACGGATCCGTGCGCGGCACCCCGCCATGGCGATCCGGGTCCGCACCGACGACCACGTCCCCGCACCGTTGCTGCGGTTCGGTACCGACCGACTCGACCTGTCCGTCGTCCCACCCACCGTCACGGGCAACACCGTCGTGTCGAGCGTCTACCGAGGTCCGGCCGACCTGGAACTCGGTGGCGGGCGGGTGCGGTTCACCTCGGGCTTCCCGGGCCTGTCGCCCGTGCAGGCGCTCACCCACGGCGTGCACGGGATCGGCGACACCGTGACCCTGTCGGTGACGACCTCCCCGGATGTCCTCGACGCGGCAGGTCTCGCTCGGTACGTCGCCCTGCTGCACGAGGCGGTCGCCTCGCTGTAACGTGCCCCGAATCCAACGATGGAGGGGCACATGGCGGCTTATGCGGTGACGGGTGCCGCCTCGGGAATGGGCCGGGCGAGCGCGGAGCGGCTGCGGGCCGCCGGGCACACGGTGATCGGCATCGACCTGAAGGACACCGAGGTCACGGCGGACCTATCCACTCCGGAGGGTCGTTCCCACGCCGTCCGGGCCACGCTCGAGCTGGCGGGCAGCCGTCTCGACGGTGCCGTGCTCGCCGCGGGCCTGGGCCCCACCCCCGGCAAGGAGGAGATCATCGCGCAGGTCAACGTGCGCGGCGTGATCGACCTGCTTGTCGGATGGCGAGCAGCTCTGGCCGCCTCCGCGAACAGCAAGGTCGTGGTGTTCGGATCCAATTCGACGACCACGACTCCCGGCGTGCCGAACTCGGCGGTGAAGGCCTTCCTCGCCGGCGACATGGACAAGGGCGTCGTGCGCACCACCCGCATCTCGCAGGCGGGCCCGCCGTTCACCTATGCGGCGTCGAAGATCGCCGTGACCCGATGGGTGCGACGCGCCGCGGTCACCCCCGAGTGGGCGGGTGCCGGCATCCGCCTCAACATCCTCGCGCCCGGAGCGATCTCCACCCCGCTGCTCGACGCGCAACTCGAGAGCCCCCTCGGGAAGGTGGTGGAGAGCTTCCCCGTTCCGCTCGGGGGCTTCGGGAAGCCCGACGAGATCGCGCAGTGGGTCGAATTCATGCTGTCCCCGGCGGCGGACTTCATGACGGGCAGCGTCGTGGTGGTCGACGGCGGCACCGAGGCGTACTTCCGTCCCGACGACTGGCCGGTGCGGGTCCCGTTCCGGTCGATCCCGCGCTACCTGCTCGGCATGCGCAGGTTCGGGCGCCGCAAGTGAGGGTCCGCGCAGCGCGGACCCCCACCGCGCTCCCGTATCAGGCAAAGTAGTCGCCGAAACCGTAGATCGCGTCGAACGCGCTGGTGGGCAATACATCCACCGCGTTCACGCGGTAGGACGAGTACGAGTCCTGCATCAGGTCGCGCACGAACCGCAGGGCGTGGATCGCGTCGACGGCGTCGACGGTGATGATGAGCTGGGCGCGACCGTTGTCGCTGCGGCCCACCGCCCCGTGGTGCGGGACGATCGGTTCGATGAGGTCGACGGTCTCGTCGTCGGTCAGGAGATCGAGGTCGGCGTCGATTTCGATCATTGCGTTGTATTCCATGTGGGTTCTCCCGGTTCGAACACCCGAGCGGCCTCGCGCCGCGCGGGTTGATCTCGACGGGGAACACGCACGGCGACATCATGCCCGAACCGGATGACCCTCGCCATCATCCGATCGGGGGACATCCGATCGAGACGGACGGACGATGTGCGGGACCGGTGCTCCGCGCGACGCTCGATGCATGCCGATCGTCGAAGTGAACAATCTGCACAAGTCGTACGGAGGTCGCGCCGTCGTGGACGGCGTGAGCTTCGAGATCCACGAAGGTGAGATCTTCGGGGTCCTCGGTCCGAACGGGGCCGGGAAGACGACCTCCGTCGAACACATCTCGGGTCTGCGAAAACCCGATGAGGGCACCGTCCGCGTCGCCGGCCTCGACCCGGTCCGCGACCACCGGGCCGTCACCGAACTGCTCGGCACGCAGTTGCAGCAGAGTGAGCTGCAGCCGAAATTGACCGTGCGCGAGGCCCTCCGGTTGTACGCGGCCTTCTACGCCCGACCCGCGGACGGCGATGTGCTCGCCGAACGCCTCGGGCTCGGCCGCATGCTCGACACCCGGTTCACGAAACTGTCCGGGGGCCAGAAACAGCGGTTGTTCATCGCACTGGCACTCATCGGTTCACCGCGCGTCGTCGTCCTCGACGAACTCACCACCGGACTCGACCCGCGTGGGCGCCGTGACACCTGGGAACTGATCGAGGAGGTGCGTGATTCCGGCGTCACCGTCCTGCTCGTCACACATTTCATGGAAGAGGCACAACGCCTCTGCGACCGTGTCGCGGTCTTCGATTCCGGGCGCATCCGTGCGCTGGGGACGCCGGCCCAGCTGATCGGGCAGTCGTCCGCAGCGATCGTGGTCTCGTTCCACCCGTCCGGTCCGCTCGACCCCGCGCTCCTCGAAGCCCAGCCCGGCGTCGTCTCCGTGCACACCGCCCGGGAACGGGTGGCCGTCGAAGGCGGTGAGGAGTCGATCCACGCGGTACTCGGCCTGTTGGCACGCCTCGGCGTCACGGCCGAACGCCTCCGCATCGCCGAAGCGACCCTCGACGACGCCTACCTCGATCTCACCGACACCAGGAGCACGTCATGACCGACCCGACCGTCCGCACCAGGCTCGTCGAGACGTCGACGACGAGCACCCCGACGATGTCCGCATCGACCGCCGTTCTGCGTACCGAGGCACGACTGTTCACGCGGGAACCCGGGGCGCTCTTCTGGATCCTCGTCTTCCCCACGCTGTTGCTCGTGATCCTCGGCCTGATTCCCGGTTTCCGGGAACCGGATCCGGACCTCGGTGGTCTGCGGGTGATCGATCTGTACGTCCCCGTGGCGATCCTCCTCGCGATGATCGTGGCCGGTGTCCAGACGATGCCCGCGGTGTTGTCGTCGTACCGAGAACGGGGAATCCTCCGCAGGCTCGCCGTGACCCCGGCGAGTCCGTCGCACCTGCTGACCGCACAGATCGTGGTGCACGCGATCGCGGTCCTGGCGTCGGTCTTCCTCGCACTGATCGTCGGTCGGGCGGCCTTCGGAGTCGCCTTCCCCGCCCAGCCGTGGGGATACGCACTCGCGGTACTCGTCACTCTCGCTGCGGCACTGAGCGCGGGAGGGACACTGGCTGCGGTGGCACCTTCCGTGCGGATCGCTCAGACGCTGGGCACGATCGTGTTCTTCCCGTTGATGTTCAGTGCGGGCGTATGGCTTCCGGTGCAGGCGATGCCCGAGCTGCTGCGACGGATCGTGGAGCTGACACCCTTCGGTGCCGCAGCGCAACTGCTCGACGAGACCGCCGCGGGCGGCCTGCCGAATCTCGGTGGCATCGCGGTCGTGGTGGGTTGGACCGTCGTCCTGACCGGCGTGGCGATCCGGTGGTTCCGTTGGCAGTGACGGCGTCGACCGTCATCCTGGAAGCCATGACGGCACCGACGACCACCGACGATCCGTGGCTTCGGACCTACAGATGGGCGCCGGTGGGGATGCTCGCGACCGGCACCGTCCTGTCCGTCGGCACCGCGACGTTGTTGATGAGTCCCGCCGAGCGGTACACGGCAGCGGTGCTCACCGCGGTGGCGGTGGGTCTGGAACTGTGGCGCGGTCGCCGCCGCCGGTCGATGCCGGAGGGCGACGCGGTCTACTACCTGCTCCGGTCCGCCCTGGCGTTCGTCCTGAGCTGGCTCAACCCGTTCTTCGCGATCTACGCGGCCTCCGGCTACTTCGATGCCCACGCGATGCTGCCGGACCGCTGGATCCGGTTCGGGCTGATCGTCACCGCCGTGACGGTGGCGGGTTCGCAGGCGGGTGGTCTGCCGCCGGAGGACACGACGATGTGGATCGCGTTCGGGCTCCTCGTCGTGCTCAACGCCTCGATTTCCATGCTGATGATGAGGCTCGCCGAACGCGACGAGCAGCGAAGTCTCGAACGGCTCGCTGCGATCACCGAACTCGAACGCACCAACGTCCGACTCGAGAACGCGCTGTCCGAGAACCAGGCCCTGCACGCGCAGCTGCTGGTGCATGCCCGGGAAGCGGGGATCGACGACGAGCGCCGCCGGCTCGCCGCGGAGATCCACGACACCCTCGCCCAGGGCCTGGCCGGGATCGTCACGCAGTTGCAGGCGGCACAGGACACCGCCGATCCGGAGGCGGCGCGGCGCCACGTCGAGAGGGCCACGGACCTTGCGCGACGCAGCCTCGGCGATGCCCGCCGCTCGGTGCGCAATCTCGCTCCCGAGGCACTCGAGCACCGCACGCTCGACGACGCGCTGGCCCACGAGGTGGAGAGATGGTCGGCCGAACACGGGATCCGGGTCGATCTCACGGTCACGGGCACCACCGAACCGTTGCACGACGACATCGGCGTGACGTTGTTCCGCATCACCCAGGAGGCCCTCGCGAACGTCGCCAAGCATTCCTCCGCACACCGTGCCGGTGTCACGGTGTCCTATATGGACGACGAAGTGAGTGTGGACATCCGGGACGACGGATGCGGTTTCGATCCGTGCGCGACACCGGGCGACGGATTCGGGTTGCGGGGCATGCAGTCCCGTGCCGACCGGATCGCCGGCGTCGTGGACGTCGAGTCCGAACCGGGTGTGGGGACCGCGGTCTCGGTGCGGGTGCCGCTGATCAGGGCCGGGAGGATGTCGTGACCGACGCGGACGAGATCACCGTGCTGATCGTCGACGACCACCCCGTCGTGCGGGACGGCCTGCGCGGAATGTTCGCCGCATCCCCGGAATTCGACGTGGTCGGAGAGGCTGCCTCCGGTCCGGAGGCCGTGACCCTCACGCTCGAACTCGACCCCGACGTGGTGCTCATGGACCTGCGGATGCCGGGAGGCGGGGGAGTGCAGGCGATCACCGAACTCGTCGCGCGAGGTGCGCGCAGTCGCGTCCTGGTGCTGACGACCTACGACACGGACGCCGACACCGTGCCTGCGATCGAGGCCGGCGCGACCGGCTACCTGCTCAAGGACGCTCTGCGGGACGACCTGTTCGCCGGGGTGCGGGCCGCGGCGGAGGGACGGACCGTCTTGTCGCCGGTGGTCGCGTCGCGGTTGATGAACCACATGCGGACACCCACCGCCCCGCAGGCGCTCAGCGCCCGGGAGCGTGAGGTGCTGGCGCTCGTCGCGAAGGGCACCTCGAACCGGGCCATCGCCCAGGAGCTGTTCATCAGCGAGGCGACCGTGAAGACCCACCTGACCCACGTCTTCGCGAAGCTCGAGGTGAAGGACAGGGCGGCCGCGGTCGCAGTCGCCTACGACCGCGGGATCCTGGGTTAGCCGAACAGCAGGGTCAGCCGAACAGCAGGGTCAGCCGAACAGCAGGGTCAGCCGAACACCGCACGCTCGCGGCGTCGTTGCCGACGGGAGAAGACCGCGACCATCAGTCGCACCGGAAGGGGCAGTTCGCGGCGGACCCGCTCGGTCTCGTCCTCGGTCATCACGGCGAAGAAGCGGGTGAGGTCGAAGTCGGCCCGGCCACCGCGCTGGGCGTCCTTCTCGAACCGCTGCCACGCGTCGGCGGAGACGTGCCCGGTGATGAGCGGGAAGACCGTTCGCTCCTCGTCCGCGATGTGCTCGTGGAGGTGCTCACTCAGCGTGCGGAGGGTGCGTGCGAAGCCGGCCACTGCCGCGGGGTCGGGGAGCCCGCGGGTGAATTCGCCGAGTTCGTCGAGGAGCGGGTCGAGTTCGTCGTGGTCGTCGGTGAGTTCGGTGAAGTCGACGTGGGGTCCGGCCGACGCGGTGATCAGCGGCCAGAGTGCGAGGTCCTCCACGTTGTGATGGTGGTAGAGACTCGCGACGAACAGTCCGACATAGTCGGCGGTCGCCGCGTAGCGGGCCCTGTCGAAGCTCGACGGATCTGCGAGCATCCGGTCCGCCAGTTCGCGGAGCCGGGTGACGTCGCGGAGGATCACGCGGTACGCGAGCCGCATTCCGAGCAGGTCGTCGTCGGTGGTGAGGCGCGGGGTGAGGGATGCGGAAGTCATGTCGGTAGCGTGCGCGGCCGGACTTGGAACCGGCTTGGTGCCGAGCGGGCGCCGGAGATCGTCGCGCACCAAGTGGTCGCCAAGAATGTCTCCGCGCGCTCGGTCCGTGATCATCACTCCGGCACTTGCAGGGAGCCGACAGCTGATGTCAGCGGGTCGGCGCGATGCCGAACAGGAGCGCGTCGATGCCGGCGCGGAACGCACGGTCGTTCGCATCGGATCCGTCGTCCGCACCGCTGCGGCTGTCCGCATCTGCGACATCACCTGCGGATCCTCCGGCGGACGCGCCGGTCATCAGGGCGGTGAGATGCGGGTAGTCGCCGTGCTCGAGCATCGCGGCGATGTGCGCGGCTCCGCCGCCGGCCGCCCCTGCAGACATCCCGGCGGCCTCCTGCGCGGCGAAGTTGGTGACCCACCCCGACAGGAGGGCGACTCCGGTCATCGTCGCGGTCGGGTCGAGTCCGGCGGGGGCGAGGGCGCCGACGAGGTGGTCGAGATACCGCATCGAGTTCGGGCCGAGCGTCGATGCCGTGACCTGGCTCAGCCAGGGATGCCGGCGGTGGATTGCGCGGGACTGTTCGGCGACGTCGAGTACGTCGGCGCGCACGTCACCGGTCAGCGGAGCGAAGCGGTATTCGGCTCCGGCCCGGTCGACCATGAGGTCCACGAGATCGGTCTTGCCGGAGACGTAGCGGTAGAGCGACGCGGGGGCGGTGCCGAGGGCGTCGGCGAGCCTGCGCATGGACAGGGCGCGGATGCCGTCCTCGTCGGCGATCCGCACGCACGCGTCTGCGAGCTGATCGAGCGTGTAGGCCGGTCGCGGGCCGGGGCGCCCGGTGTCGGACCGCAGCCAGATCGAGTCGGAGACCGTCATGCAGGACAGCATGCCCCCTCGAACGGGTTGCGAACGATGTTCGCAGATGCGTACCCTCGAACTGCGAACGGTGTTCCCAATCGAGAGGTGGATCGTGATCGAGATGGCACTCGAGGCGGAAGGCCTCACCCGGGCGTTCGGCGATCGCATCGTCGTCGACGACGTCCACCTGCGCGTCCCGCCGGGGCGCGTCCATGCGCTCCTCGGTCCGAACGGATCGGGGAAGACCACCATCGTCCGGATGCTCGCCACCCTGCTGCGGCCCACGGCCGGACGTGCCCGCGTACGCGGCTTCGATGTGGTGCACGACGCGACCCGCGTGAAGCGCTGCATCGGCTTCGTCGGCCAGTACCACGCGGTGGATCTACGACTGACCGGTGTCGAGAACCTGATGATCGTCGCTCGCCTGCACGGTCTGGCCGGCCGCGCCGCCCACACCCGCACGGTCGAACTGCTCGACCGCTTCGGCCTCGCCGATGCTGCGAACCGGCAGGCGAGCACCTACTCCGGCGGCATGCGCCGGCGGCTGGATCTGCTCGCCGGGATGCTCGTGCGACCCGACGTGCTCTTCCTCGACGAACCGACCACCGGTCTCGACCCGAGCAGCCGCAACGAGATCTACGGGATGGTCGGCGAACTGGTCGCCGAGGGCACCGCGGTCCTGCTCACCACGCAGTATCTCGACGAGGCCGACCGGCTCGCCGACGACATCACCATCCTCGACGCGGGCCGGACGATCGCGACCGGCACTCCCGCCGAGATCAAGGAGGCGGTCGGCTCCGGACTCGACCTCGTCCTCCCCGGTGCCGCCCACATCGACGAGGCCGTCGCCGTCATCGGCGCATTCGGCTTGCGCCACAACGGCATCCAGGTGCCGGTCGAGAACGGCTCGGTCCGGCTGTCCTTCACGACCGACGCCCACTCGGTGCCACTGCTGCCCGTGCTGCGCGCCCTCGACGACGCGGGTGTCCCCGTCGACGACATCGGCCGTCGTCGAGTCGGTCTCGACGAGGCATTCCTGACCCTGACCGGACGCGAGCGAATCGAGGAGTCCGCATGACCACCATCCACGAGTCCGGCCACGGCAGTTCTGCCCTCACCGGCACCCGGACGTTGCTGCATCGCGTCCTGCTGACCTACCGGCACTCGCCGGCCCTGCTGTTCGTCACCCTCGCCGCACCGCTGGGCATGATGCTGCTCTTCGGATTCGTCTTCGCCGGCGCCCTGTCCGGTGGCGAGGGCGCCGCCTACCGCGCATACCTGATGCCGGGTGTGCTCGTCCTCGTGGCGGCCATGGGCCTCGCGACCACCGCCGCCACCGCGAACGCCGACATGCGCAGCGGACTGTCGGATCGCTTCCGGACCCTGCCCACCTCCCCGGTGGCCGCGCCCGCCGGACTCGCCTTCGCCGAGACCCTGACGTGTGCGGTCACGCTGGCGCCGATGGTCGGCATCGGATATCTCGTCGGCTGGCGGATCGAAGCGGGCGCCGGGGAGATCGCCCTCGCCGCGGTGGTGCTGCTGTTGTTCCGGTTCGCATTCTCGTGGGCAGGTGTGTGGCTCGGCGTCTCGATCCGGGACGAACAGGTCCTGCAGCAGTGCGCACCCATGATCTTCGGCACGATCATGTTCTCGAACATCTTCGTGCCCACCGACACGATGCCGGTGGTCGTCCGACAGATCGCCGAGTGGAATCCCGTCAGTGCCGTCGTAGGTGCGCTGCGCGAGCTGCTCTCGGCGTCCGCGCCGGTACCCGCGGATGCGGCGTGGCCGCTGCACCATCCGGTGTGGTCGGCGTTCGGCTGGTGCGTCGTGCTGCTCGCCGTGACGGTCCCGCTCGCCGTGCGCCGATACACGGCCGATCACCGGATCCGGTAGCTACCGGCCGGTAACCGGACCATCGGCAGACACCGGAATCGGGCGGGACTACCCTGTATATCCGTGACCTCACACTATGACGTCGTTGTCCTCGGAGCCGGTCCCGGTGGGTACGTCGCTGCTATCCGCGCGGCACAGCTGGGACTGAGCACCGCCATCATCGAGCAGAAGTACTGGGGTGGTGTCTGCCTGAACGTCGGCTGCATCCCCTCGAAGGCACTTCTCCGCAACGCCGAGCTGGCACATCTCTTCAACAAAGAGGCCAAGACCTTCGGCATCTCGGGAGACGTGTCCTTCGACTTCGGTGCCGCCTACGACCGCAGCCGCAAGGTCGCGGACGGGCGCACCAAGGGCGTGCACTTCCTCATGAAGAAGAACAAGATCACCGAATACGACGGTAAGGGCTCGTTCGTCGACGCCAAGACCATCGAGGTGACCCTCACCAAGGGCGGCACCGAACAGGTGACCTTCGACAACGTCATCATCGCCACCGGCTCCGTCACCAAGCTGCTGCCGGGCACCGAGCTCAGCGACAACGTCGTCACCTACGAGGAGCAGATCCTCACCCGCGACCTCCCCGAGTCCATCGTCATCGTCGGTGCCGGTGCCATCGGCATGGAGTTCGGCTACGTCCTGAAGAACTACGGGGTCGACGTCACCATCGTCGAGTTCCTCGACCGCGCACTGCCCAACGAGGACGCCGACGTCTCCAAGGAGATCGCCAAGGCGTACAAGAAGCTCGGCATCACCATCAAGACCGGTGCCGCGGTGCAGAAGATCTCGGACGACGGTTCGAAGGTGACCGTCGAGATCAAGGACAACAAGTCCGGCAACGTCGAGACCGTCACGGTCGACAAGGTGCTGCAGTCGGTCGGCTTCGCGCCGCGCGTCGAGGGCTACGGCCTCGAGAACACCGGCGTCGAGCTCACCGACCGCGGTGCCATCGCGATCGACGAGCGCATGCGCACCAACGTCAAGGGCATCTACGCCATCGGCGACGTCACCGCGAAGCTTCAGCTCGCGCACGTCGCGGAGGCGCAGGCCGTGGTCGCGGCCGAGACCATCGGCGGTGCCGAGACCCTCGAGCTCGGCGACTACCGCATGATGCCGCGTGCGACCTTCTGCCAGCCGCAGGTCGCCTCCTTCGGTCTCACCGAGGAGCAGGCGAAGGCCGAGGGCTACGACGTGAAGGTCGCGACCTTCCCGTTCACCGCCAACGGCAAGGCGCACGGTCTGGGCGATCCCAACGGCTTCGTCAAGCTCATCGCCGACAAGACCCACGGTGAGCTCATCGGCGGCCACCTCATCGGCCCCGACGTCTCGGAGCTGCTGCCCGAGCTGACCCTGGCCCAGAAGTGGGACCTCACGGTCAACGAGCTCGCGCGCAACGTCCACACGCACCCGACTCTGAGCGAGGCGCTGCAGGAGGCCATCCACGGTCTCGCAGGACACATGATCAACTTCTGAGGATGCGGGGCCGACCCGAGGCCCCGCGTTCACCCTTCTTCCGTGTGGGCGGATCCCCGCTCGGATGTACCGGCTCAGCCCGTGACGACTCGACCGTCGTCGCGGGCTGACGTCGTTCCGCCCTTCTCCGGGCGCAGCACCAGCTGCACGAGACAGTTACCGTCCTGCGGGTCGGGCCGGACGTCGACGGCGTAGCGGCTGCGCAGCAGGTCGGCGTGGTCGTCGAGGACACGCTGGATCAATCCGCGTTGGATGCCGCGCACCACTTCGGGATTCGTGCGGGCGATCTCCGCGAGCGGGCACGTGCACAACGTGAGGCTGTGGGTGCCGAAGGCGTTCGTCGCGCTCTGCGTCTCGAAACCCAACTGCTGCAGGGCGTCGATGACGAGCGTGCCGGCGTCGACGGTCGGCGCGGGTGCGAGGGCGAGCATGCCCGCCCAGTCCGAGCCCACCTCGAACGCCTTGTCCTCGCGCTCGGTGGGGGTGCCCCCGATCCGCGCGGCGAGCAGCGCGACGAGATCGGTGTAGGACGGTTCCTTCACCGCGACGTAGCCGAGGCGCGGGCGCCCGACCCGCTCGATCGGAAGTTGCCGGGTGCGGACGAGACCTTCCTCCCCGAGGCCCGCGAGATGGAAGCGGACGGTCGTGACGTGCAGGTCGAGCGTGGCGGCGAGATGATGGGCGTCGACCGGGCCCGAGGACTCCCGCAACAGGCCGAGAATCCGCTCGCGTTGCTTCACCCGCCGTGCCAAGTCCGCTCTCCCGTCGCGCCCGCGGTGACTCTCAGGTGAGGGTCACCTTATTAAAAGGAGGAAAATCCTCTATAGTCGGCGCCATGGAGGCGACAACCGACGCACCGTCCACGTTACGACCGGTCCGGAGAGCCTCGGAACCGTAGCCACCCTTGCCCTCGCGAGAAGGAGTGCAGAACATGGCGGACAAGCGCGCATCGGAAGACGCTCTCCCCCTTGCGGGTAGGGACACCGCCCACCTGCCGGGACACTGGCTGCTCGCCCGCCTGGGCAAGCGTGTGCTGCGGCCCGGCGGTAAGGAACTGACGGCACGCGTGCTCGCCGACGCGAGGTTGCGTGGCGCGGACGTCGTCGAGTTCGCGCCCGGCCTCGGCCGGACGGCGCAAGAGATCCTCGCGTACTCGCCCGGCAGCTACACCGGAGTCGAATCCGACGAGACGGCAGCCGAACTGACGCGCAAGGCCATCGCCGGCGGAGGCAGTGTGGTCAGCGGCGAGGCATCGAAGACCGGACTCGACGACGAGGTCGCCGACGTCGTGGTCGGCGAGGCGATGCTGACCATGCAGACCGACAGGCACAAGGCGGAGATCGTGCAGGAGGCCCGCCGGGTGCTCCGTGTGGGCGGCCGGTACGCCATCCACGAACTCGCGATCGAACCCGACGAGGTCGATGACGAGGTCAAGACCGAGATCCGCACGTCGCTCGCGCGCTCGATCAAGGTCAACGCCCGCCCGCTCACCGCGGCGGAATGGCGGACCCTGTTCGAGGAGAACGGATTCGAGGTCGAGAAGATCGGCTTCGCTCCCATGGCGCTGCTCGAACCCAAGCGCATCCTCGCCGACGAGGGCCTGCCCGGCACCCTGAAGTTCGTTCGCAACGTCCTTCGCGACTCCGACGCCCGCAGCCGGGTGCTCCAGATGCGGTCGACGTTCACAAAGTACAAGAAGCATCTGGTCGCGATCGAGATCGTCGCCACGAAGAAGGAAGCGTGATGAGTACACAGCAGGTCGAGGGCAAGCTCACCCGTATCGAGGGGCTCGCGGAGCTCAACGCGGGCGAGGGGAGCGGGCCACGCATCGAGAAGCTCGCGGCGGTCACCGGTGCCACCGTGGTACGTCTGTCCTTCGTCGCCGGGCAGACGATGGACGACCACAAGGCCGGCGCTCCGATCCTCGTGCAGGCCGTCACCGGCGACATCTCGTTCAGCACCGCCGACGAGACCGTGTCGCTCGTACCGGGTACCGCCGTCCACGTCGACGCCGGCATCGTGCACCGCCTCGTCGCGAACGCCGATTCCGTGGTGCAGCTGACGATCCTGCGCTGAGCTGTCACCGATCCCACATCGGCGACGAATGTGCATGTGAGGTGTGCGCGCCCGCGTAGTGTTGCGCCATGGCGGAACGCGGCGCTCGCCCACACGTGCACCCGGTTCGGAGATGGTTGCTGCGCACGGTGCGGCACCTGTTCACACCTCTGCGGCCCGACGACTATCTCGAGATGATCAACCCGCTCTGGACGACCCGCGAACTGCGCGGCCGTGTGGAGCGGGTCGTCCCCGAGGGCGGCGACGCCGCATCGGTGCTCATCCGCCCGGCCTACGAGTGGCGCGGTCACGAGCCGGGCCAGTACGTGCGGCTCGGGGTGGTCATCGACGGGGTCTACCACTGGCGCGCGTACTCGCTCACCTCCGACCCCGATCCGGTCGACGGGCTCATCAGCATCACACCCAAACTCGTCGAGAATGGCGTGGTCTCGCCGTACCTGGTCCGCAAACTCGAGCCCGGCGACATCGTCCGCCTCGGTGAGGTCGAGGGCGTGTTCACCCTGCCCGACCCGCTGCCCGCGAAGATGCTGTTCATCAGCGCGGGCAGCGGGATCACCCCGATCATGAGCATGCTGCGCAGCCTCGACCACCGCGACCGCATCGACGACGTCGTCGTCGTGCATTCCGCCCACACCGAGGACGAGGTGATCTTCGGCTCGACCCTGCGCGACCTCGACGAGCGGCATCCCGGAATGCGTCTCGAGCTGTGGCTCAGCGGCGACCGCGGCCGCATCACCCCCGACGACCTCGGCGATCTGTGCCCCGACTGGCGCGAACGCGACGCTTTCTGCTCGGGCCCGCGCGACCTGCTCGACGCCCTCGAAGAACACTGGGACGAACACGGTGATCCCGAAAGATTCCACCTCGAACGTTTCCAGCCGATCATC
This sequence comes from Rhodococcus sp. GQ147, assembly GCF_059759155.1. Taxonomy (NCBI): domain Bacteria; kingdom Bacillati; phylum Actinomycetota; class Actinomycetes; order Mycobacteriales; family Nocardiaceae; genus Rhodococcus; species Rhodococcus sp. GQ147. The sequence goes on along the minus strand of NZ_JCAXDU010000027.1, from coordinate 25,130 downwards.
GGTGGGAATGCCGGGAGCGGCGAGGGCGGCACCATCCACTTCCTCGACAGCGAGAAAGAGGTGGAGTGCGACGGGGGAACACCCATCCTGGTCGCAGGCGAGAACGCCGGCCTGAAGTTGCCATACGGCTGCCGTATCGGCATCTGCCACACGTGCGTCGGAACGCTGAAATCCGGGCAACTCCGGGACCTGCGGACCGACGAGGTGAGCGAGCCCACCGGGGCTGCGGTGCGTACCTGTATCCACACCGCGGAGGGTGACATCGAAATAGAACTGTGAAGCAACCGGCTTCGAAGCAGGGGGCGTCGTGACGAGAAGCATCGACAGGACCGACACCGGGACACGGGAACCACAGAGTCCGCTCGCGCATCTGAGCGACGACGATCTCGAGCAGATCGCCAAGGAGTTCGACGCCATCCACGACGAGGTGTACTCGAGTCTCGGCGACAAGGACCGGCAGTACATCAAGAACGTCATCGCCGCGCAACGGCAGTTGGTCGTCGCGGGGCGGTTACTGCTCTTCGCGTCGTCGTACAAGCCCGCCTGGGTGGCCGGGACAGCCTGTCTCGGAGTGGCGAAGATCCTCGAGAACATGGAGATCGGCCACAACGTCATGCACGGCCAGTGGGACTGGATGAACGATCCGGACATCCACTCGTCGGTGTGGGACTGGGACACCGCCTCCACCGCGGAGGCGTGGAAGCACTCGCACAACTACATCCACCACACGTTCACGAACATCCGCGGCCTCGACAAGGATCTCGGCTACGAGATCATGCGGATCGACCCGCACCAGAAGTGGCACCCCGTCTACCTGGCGCAACCTCTCTACAACGCGCTGCTCACCGTGCTCTTCGAATGGGGTGTGGCGCTGCACGACCTCGACCTCGAGGCGTTGTGGGCCGGCGAGAAGTCGACCGGTCAGGTAATCGAGGAGCTGAAGGGCATCTTCGGCAAGGCCCGCGCGCAGTTCGTCAAGGACTACGTCGGCTGGCCGCTGGTGAGCGCCGCGCTGTTCGGTCTCGCGCAGGTCGCGCTGCAGGGCCGGTTGCCCCAGCCGAAGACCTCTCGTCTGGGCCGGCGACTGCGGTCGATGAGCAAGGGACCGATGGGCAAGGGCCGGTCCGGAAAGTTTCGTACCGCAGCCCATCTCGCCGACCGGTATCTACCCGGTGTCGAGAAGACCTTCCTCGCGACGGTTCTCGCCGACATCACGGCCAACATCATTCGCAACGTGTGGGCGCACGCGATCATCTTCTGCGGGCACTTCCCGGACCAGACCTATACCTTCTCGAAGAAGGAGGTCGAGAACGAGTCGCGTGGAGGGTGGTACGTGCGGCAGCTCGTCGGCGCCGCGAACATCGAAGGCACCCCGCTGTTCCACATCCTCAGCGGCAATCTCGGCTACCAGGTGGAGCATCACCTGTTCCCCGACATGCCGAGCACCCGTTACGCGGAGGTCGCGCCGAAGGTCAAGGACATCTGCGAGCGTTACGAACTGCCCTACAACTCGGGGCGATTGGGCAAGCAGTGGTTCATGGTGCACCGCACCATCGCCCGGCTCGCCTTCCCGGGCGGCAAGCCCCGTCCGAAGCCCGGACCGTATCGTCGTTCGCAGGATCCCACCGGCGGTCCCGTTCCCAGCGAGGCCGCACGGTTCCGCGACCGTCTGCCGGCCGACCATCCCGACGCCGGACCGGAACACGCCGGTGGCGGTGTGAAGGTCGATCCGCCGCCCCGCTGACCGGTTCGTCCGGTGCACTCCGGAGCCGGGGTCAGGACGCCCGGTAGGCCTTCCAGCCGCCGAACTCGGTGATGTCCACCGCGTCGGCGGCTGCGTCCTGGGTGCACCCGAAACCGACGACCCACCGCCCGTCCGCCAGTTCGACGCTCGTCAACGTCATCGGGGCGGGCAGCGCAGCGAGGAACCGGCCCAGTCCGGCCTCCGACAACCGGAACAGTTCACCGACGATCGCGGCGCCCTCGCCCGGTGCGTGACGCACCAGTCCCGGCTTCGGCGGCGTCGTGTTCAGTGCGGCGAGACGGTACGCGTCGGAGGTGTGCACCTCCTCGACGAAGCGCGCCCCGAGTTCCTCGAGCTGGAAGTGCAGCGGCTGACCGCGCAGGTGTGCTCCGAAGACCGCGAGTTCGACGCCGGATTCGACGACGCGCGGTGCATCCACACCGTTCAGCGCGGCCGCGACGTCCACCGCCACCTGGTCGCCGAAAGCCGGGACCACGACCATGACCCCGAACGGCTCACCGGCCGCCGTGGGCGCGCCGGGCACCGCCACCGCTGCCATGTCCAGCAGGTTGCAGAAGTTCGTGTAGGTGCCCATCCGCCGATTGATCGCGATCGGATCGGCCTGCACCGCGGCGATCGTCGGGTGTTCCGTCGTCGTCGGGAGCAGCAACCCGTCGAACCCGGCCAGCAGTTCAGCGGCGAACGCCTTCACGTGGGTGAGCGTGTCGATGTCCTCGACGAGTTCGTAGGCGGCGGGCTTCTTCGCCCCGGCGACGATCGCGGCGACGGTGGGATCGGCGCCCTCCGGTGCCGTCGACAGGAACTCGCCGACGGCCGCGTAGCGCTGGGCCACGACGGCACCGTCGTAGAGAAGCAGGGCAGCATCGAGCAGCGGTGAGATGACCACCTCCGCGATCTCGATGCCGGATTCGCGTGCCGCGGTCACCGTGCGGGCGAAGGCGTCGCGGTACTCCTCACACAACGCTTCGAGATCCTCGGCGCGCGGCACCGCGACGCGCAGAGTGTTCGGCGCGGCGAGTCGTACATCCGCGGGCCAGGTCCTGCTGCGCGGGTCGCGGGGTTCGGGTCCGGCCATGATCCGGACCGCGGTCGCCGCCAGGTCGAGCGACGTCGCGAAGACCGTGAGGCAGTCGTAGTCGACGCAGGCCGGGACCACGCCGTGCGCCGGGATGACGCCGAGAGTGGCCTTGATGCCGACGATTCCGTGCAGCGCGGCGGGTACCCGTCCCGAACCGGCCGTGTCGGTGCCCAGCCCGATGTCGGCGATGCCGAGCGCCACCGCGGCCGCCGAACCGGAACTCGAACCGCCCGAGACCTTCTCGGGATCCCACGCGCACCGCACCGCCCCGTACGGGCTGCGGGTGCCGACGAGACCGGTGGCGAACTGGTCGAGGTTGGTCTTACCCAGCACGACGGCGCCGGCGGCGACCAGACGCTCGACACCCGAAGCGGTTTCCTCCGGGACGTACGCGAACTCGGGACATGCCGCAGTGGTCGGGATTCCCGCGACGTCCACGTTGTCCTTGACCGCCACGACCAGACCGGCGAAGGGAAGGGACTCACCGGCGGCGACCCGTGCGTCCACTTCGGCGGCGTCGGCGAGAAGATCGTCGGCGCTGCGCAGCGTGATCCACACCTCGGGTCGATCCACCTCGTCGATGCGGCCCAGTGCGGCACGAACGCGATCGGTGGCGGACACCCTCACCGGGGAGACGGGCGCCGCAGCTGTATACATCTTTGTGGACATGGCTGTATACGCTATGGACCAGCAATGACGCTTCTGTGACGTTGTGTAACAGCCTTGTTAGGGATCGCGCCGAACCGATGCCGGCCGGTGCGGACGGATCAGAAGTCGCGTTCGATCCGCAGCACACCGATGGTTGTGGCAAGGGCGTCGTACTGCGTGACCAGCAGACAGAACTCGATGAGCCTGCGGTCGTCGTAGAACTGCGCGAGCGACGCCCACGTCTCGTCGGACAGATTCTTCGTCGCCACGAGTTCGTCGACGGCGGCGAGAAGAGCGCAGTGCCTTGCCTGCCAGCCGGGAGCGTCGGGTCCGGCGACGATACGCTCGCGCACCTCGTCGGTGATGCCGGCACGGCGACCCAGGCGGGTGTGGTGGTCGAATTCGTAACCGCACTCGCGCAGATGCGCGACGCGCAGGATGACCATCTCCGATTCGAACCGACCGAGACGGCCGAACGGCATGAGCATGCCGGCGTAGTGCAACCACCCGCGGAACAGCCGTCCGGTGCGGCCGAGGGTGCTGAACAGGTGGGCGTCCGAGGTGCCGCCGGCGGCGGACAGGGCCTTCCATGTCACCCAGTTGATCGGGCCGAGTTCCTTGAATCGTCCGGGCGGGATGCGGGGTGTCATGAGCGCCAGTGTGCCGCACCGGACCCGTCCGGTCACGTGACACGACCGGAAGTGTCAGTCTCGGACGGCCCGGGCCATCCGCGCGAAGGCGCGTGCCTCCTCGGCCCGGCGCACGACCACCGATCGCGAGGTGTCGATGTGGGCGAGCAGCAGGTCGTGGGCGTCGTCGAGCTTGTCGGCGAGAACCAGCTCGGCGACCTCGATGTGCTCGTCGACGGTCGCGACGATGCGGCCGGGGGTCAGATAGTCGAACATCCGCACCGGGCGCACCTTGGCGTTCACCGAGGCCAGCGCGTCGCACAGGGCACGGTTGCCGGAGGCGGCGAGCAACGTCATGTGGAAGCGCTCGTCGAGCGTGACGAAGCCGGCGTCGGGCTCGGGCGGATCCTCGCGGATCTCATACCAGCGGTCGAGCTCGGGACCGAGGACGTCGGGATCGTGCCGCACCGAGTCGCTGTCGAGTGCGCGGCGAATCCCGCGCAGCTCCAGGGTGGTCCGCAGTTCGTACAGGTCCGCGAGGTCGTCGAAGCGCGGACGGTAGGGGTACAACCCCTGGTCGCGGCGTTCGACGAGCCCGTCGGAGACCAGTCGGGCGAGGGCCTCGCGTACCGGCGTGCGCGACACCTCGTACTGTTCGGCGAGGCGTTCTTCACTGAGTCGTTCGTCAGGGGAGGGGGTCCCGGACATCAGACGATCGCGCAGGGCCTTGTAGACCCACTCGCGCCGTGTGTCGGCGGCCATCAGATCGCCATCGCCGCACGGACGGTGGAGGCGGCGTCGACACCACCGTCACCCGTCGAGGTGATGCGCCCGGATTCGAGGACGTAGTAGTGCAGGGCGTTGTCGAGGGCGAAACCGATGTGCTGTTCGACGAGCAGCACCCCGAGGTCGCCGCTGCGGCCGAGTTCGACGATGGTGTTCTCGATCTCGGTGACCACCGACGGCTGGATGCCTTCGGTGGGCTCGTCGAGGATGAGCATGCGCGGCTCGGTGATCAGCGCGCGGGCGATGGCGAGTTGCTGGCGCTGACCGCCGGAGAGCAGGCCGGCGCGGCGGTCGAGTAGCGGGACGAGGGCGGGGAACAGGTCGAGCATGTCGGTGATCAACTGACGGCCGTTGCGGCGCGTGTCGGCGACGACCTGCAGGTTTTCCCGGCAGGTGAGCTGACCGAAGGACTGTTGCCCCTGCGGGACGTAGGCCAGGCCGCGGGTGACGCGGGCAGATGGTCGCAGCGAGGTGATGTCGTCACCGTCGAAGAGGATCTTTCCCTTGGTGACGGGCAGCAGGCCGACGGCGGCACGCAGCAGTGTGGTCTTGCCGGCACCGTTGTGGCCCATGACCGCGACGGTCTTGCCGGTCGGCACGGTCAGGGAGATGCCGTGCAGGATCTCGGTGCGACCGTAACCGGCGCGGACGTCGACGAGTTCGAGCATCATGCCTCCTGAGCAGTGGTGGCGGTCCCGAGGTAGACCTGCTGGACCTGCGGGTCGTTCTGGACCTGGTCGACGGTGCCCTCGGCGATGACCTTGCCGCGGGCGAGGACGGTGACGGAGGTGGCGAAGGCGCGCATGAAGTCCATGTCGTGCTCGACGACGACCACCGTGCGCTGCGCGCCGATGCGGCGCAGCAGCTGCCCGGTCTCCTCGCGTTCGTCGCCGCTCATTCCGGCGACGGGTTCGTCGAGGAGCAGCACGTCGGCGTTCTGCACGAGCAGCATGCCGATCTCGAGCCACTGCTTCTGCCCGTGGGCGAGGATGCCCGCGGGGGTGTCGCGGTGGGCGGTCAGGCCGATCGTCTCGAGTGTTTCCTCGATCTCGGGCAGAACGTTGTTGCGGCGGCGCAGCAACTGCCACGGGGAGCGGCTCGCGCCGGCGGCGATGTCGAGGTTCTGCAGAACGGACAGTTCCTCGAAGACCGAGGCGGTCTGGAAGGTGCGGCCGACACCGAGGCGCGCGATCTTGTGGGTCTTCTTGCCGAGCAGTTCGACGCCGGATTTGGTGATCGAGCCGGTCGCCGGAACCAGGCCGGTGACGGCGTCGACGAGGGTGGTCTTGCCGGCGCCGTTGGGGCCGATGAGGAACCGCAGGTCGCCTTGGAGGAGGGTGAGGTCGACGCCGTCGACGGCGGTGAAGCCGTCGAAGGTGACACGCAGGTCGCGGATCTCGAGGTAGTCGCTGCTCATTCCGGCGTTGCCGCCGTAGACGGGTTTGCTCATCGCACGGGCTCCATCTCGGGAAGGTCGGCGGGCTCGGGTTCGGTCGGGGGTGTGGGTTCGGTCGGGGTGGTGCGGCGGCGCCGGCGGAGCAGGGTGATGACTCCGGCGAGGCCGGCGGGGAAGAAGCCGACGACGACGATGAACAGCAGGCCCTGCGCGTAGGTCCAGGCCGACGGGAAGTTCTCCGACAGGGTGGTCTGTGCCCACGCCACGCCCACCGCGCCGAGGACCGGGCCGAGCAGGGTGGTGCGTCCGCCGATGGCGACACCGATGAGGAACGCAATCGACGGGACGATGCCGACGTCGGCGGGGGAGATGATGCCGACGATGGGCACGAACATCGCCCCGGCGATGCCGGCGAAGAAGGCCGCGACGGTGTAGGCGGCCACCTTGATCAGCGCGGGGTCGTAGCCCAGAAAGCGGACCCGCTCCTCCTGGTCGCGGACCGCGACGAGCAGTTCGCCGTAGCGGGACTGCATGAGCTGGCGGGTCGCGGCGACGACGAGCAGCAGGATCGCGGCGACGATGAAGAACAGCATCCGCTTGTTGACCGGATCGGACAGGTCGTAGCCGAAGAAGGTGCGGAAACGGTTGAGGCCGTTGGATCCTCCGGTGGACTGCTGGCCGATGAGCAGGATCGCGAAGGCGGCGGCCAGTGCCTGGGAGAGGATGGCGAAGTAGGCGCCCTTGACGCGGCGGGCGAACACACCGAAGCCGAGCAGGGCGGCGAGCAGGGCCGGCACGATCAGGATCGCCAGCAGCGTGACGGCGGGGGAGGCGAACGGGGTCCAGTAGGCGGGTAGTTCCCGGATGCCCGCGATCTGCATGAAGTCCGGGACGGTGTCGCCGCGGAGCTGCGCGTCGGAGATCTTCAGGTGCATGGCCATGATGTAGGCGCCGAGGCCGAAGAAGACACCCTGGCCGAGGGTGAGCATGCCACCGCGGCCCCAGGCCAGGCCGATGCCGACGGCGACGATCGCGAAGCACAGGAACTTGCCGAGCAGGCCGAGCCGGAAATCGGAGAGGACGGCGGGGGCGAGACCGAACAGGACGATCGCGGCGATCGCGAATCCGCCTGCTGTGCGTACGGGTCCGGGTCGGGTGAAGGTGCGGGTCGAGAAGGTCGCGGGCATCAGACCAGGCTCCTCGTCTTGACGGCGAACAGGCCCTGCGGACGGACCTGCAGGAAGATCACGATGAGCACGAACACGATGACCTTCGCGATCGACGCGGTCGTGGAGTACTCGATGAACGAATTGAGCAGGCCCAGTGCGACGGCCGCGAGCACGGCGCCCTCGATGCGGCCGAGACCGCCGATGACGACCACGAGGAAGGCGTCGATGAGGTACGACTGGCCGATGGTCGGGCTGGTCGAGCCGATGAGTGTCAGGGCCACACCGGCGAGGCCGGCCAGGCCCGAGCCGAGGAAGAAGGTCGTGATGTCGGTGCGGCGCGACGAGATGCCCACCGTCTCGGCGAGATCGCGGTTCTGCACCACGGCCCGGATCCGTCGTCCCATCGGGGTGTACTTCATCGACGCGATCAGGGCGACCACGCAGACCACGGCGAGGGCGAGGATGAACAGGCGGGTCTTCGGGACCACCGCCCCGAAGATCTCCACACCACCGGAGAGCCAGGACGGTGCGACGACGTTGACGGCGGGGGCGCCGAAGATGTCGCGGGCGGCCTGCTGCAGCAGCAGGCCCACACCGAAGGTCACCAGCAGGGTGTCGAGCGGGCGGTGGTACATGCGGCGGATGAGGGTGACCTCGAGGATCACACCCATCACGCCGCCCACCAGGAAGCCGACGAGCAACAGGGACATCCCGGCCGAGGAGATCACCTGCTGCACGACGAAGGCGGTGTAGCTGCCGGCCATGATGAATTCGCCGTGGGCCATGTTGATCACGCCCATCTGGCCGAACGTCAGCGACAGCCCCAGTGCTGCCAGCAACAGGATCGATCCGATACTCAATCCTGTGAAGAGCTGTCCTACAAGGACATCCATGTCGTCTCCCTCTTCGGCTTCCGTGCTCAGTTACCGGACAGGCCCGACGCCCAGTCGTAGGACTCGAGGTACGGGTCGGGCTCGATGGCGCCGTCGGACTCCCAGACGGTGTAGATCAGGCCGTCGCCGCGGATCTCACCGATGCGAGCGGTCTTGGTGATGTGGTGGTTGTCGCCATCGATCGTGACGGTGCCCTCGGGGGCGTCGAAGGTCACGCCGTCGGCGGCTTCGACGACGTCGTCGACCTCGAAGGACTCGGCCTTCTCGACGGTGTTCTTCCACAGGTAGACCGAGGTGTAGGCGGCCTCCATGGGATCGGAGGTCGGCTTGTTCGCGCCGTACTTCGCCTTGTACGCCTCGACGAACGAGGTGTTCTCGGGGGAGTCGACGGTCTGGTAGTAGTTCCACGCGGTGAGCTGGCCCTCGATGTTCTGCGCGCCGATGCCGCCCACCTCCTCCTCGGCGATGGACACCGACACGACCGGCATGTCCTTCGCGTTGAGGCCGGCGTTGGTGTACTCGCGGAAGAACGCGACGTTGGAGTCGCCGTTGAGTGTGTTGAACACCGCGTCGGCGTCGGCGGTGCGCACCTTGTTGACGATGGTGGAGAAGTCGGTGGAGCCGAGCGGGGTGTAGTCCTCACCCTTGATCTCGATGTCGTTGGCCTCGGCGTACGCCTTGATGATGCGGTTGGCGGTCTGCGGGAAGACGTAGTCGCTACCGACGAGGTAGAGCGACTTCACGCCCTGTTCCTTCAGGTAGTCCAGGGCCGGCACGATCTGCTGGTTGGTGGTCGCGCCGGTGTAGAAGATGTTCGATGACGACTCGAGGCCCTCGTACTGGACGGGGTAGTACAGCAGCGCGTTGCGGTCCTCGAAGACCGGCAGCATCGCCTTGCGACTCGACGATGTCCAGCCACCGAACACCGCTGCGACGCAGTCGGATCCGATGAGCTTTTCGGCCTTCTCCGCGAACACCGCCGGCTCGGATGCGCCGTCCTCGGAGACGATCTCGATCTGCTTGCCGAGCACACCGCCGTCGGCGTTGATCTCCTCGACGGCCAGCGCGATCGAGTCGCGGACGGTGACCTCGGAGATCGCCATCGTGCCCGACAGGGAGTTGAGCGAGCCGACCTTGACGGTGTCGCCCGAGGTGTCGACGCACGACGCAGCACCGGAGGCGGCCGTGCTGCCCTCGTCACCTGCGCGGCTTCCGCAGGCGGACAGCACGAGTCCGACTGCGACGAGTGCTGCGGGGGCCGCGATGGCGCGGGTGGCGAGCCTGGACCTGACAACAGACATGTAGAGCCCTTCCTTCGAAGGTGTGGCCTGAGGGGACCCCGGTGTATCCGGGAGGCGTATACAGCGCTGTATCCGTGAGGCCACACAGTAGAAGGGAGTTGTTGCGCGGGAATATCTTCCGGTCACGGTCTCGTGACACAGATTTCGTGGGCGTTACAAAGCGCGCACAAGCATCAGCTACGACCTTCGCTATCCGCTACGGCAATCGCTGCGGCGGATAGCTGACGGTGTAGCGAACTGTCTGTCCACAGGTGGCGGGATCATCCACAGGCGACGCGAATACCGGTGTTCGCACCGCGTCTGCACCACGACGATCGGGCACGGTTGTCCGCATGCGACCGACACCTTTCCTGCGGACCACCGCTCTCGCTTCCGGGATGACCGACTCCGAGATCCGTCGTGCGGTACGCGCCGGTGAACTCGAGCGACTCGAACCCGGCGTCTACCTCCACCGCGACGACTCCCTCGACGAACTCGATCGCTATCGCGTGCGCGTGCGATCCGTCGGGGCAGTGCTCGCGCCCGGCACGGTGATCAGCCACGAGTCCGCCGCCGTCCTGCACGGGCTCGCCCTGTGGAAGCCGGATCTCACGCGGGTCCACGTCACCCGCGGCAGATCGGGTGGTGGTCGGAGGAACGCGAACCGTCACCTGCACGTCGCCCCTCTGCGTCCTCACGACCTGTCGGAGGTCGCGGGCATAGCGTGCACCTCGCTCGCCCGGACCGTCGTGGATCTCGCCTGCACACTCGACTTCGACGAAGCCGTGATCGCGGGCGATTGTGCTGCGGCTCGTGATGCCGAGTTCGGCTCCGCGTTGCTCTGTTGTCTCGACGAGTCCGGGCCGCGTAGGGGTATCGCCGCGGCGCGACGCGTGGCTGCATTTCTCGACGGTCGCAGCGAGAGTCCGGGAGAATCGCTGAGTCGCATCCGGATGCATCAGGCCGGCATGCCCGCACCGACGCTCCAGAAGGAGATACGAACACCCGACGGGCAGTTCGTCGCCCGGGTCGACTTCCTCTGGGAGGACGAAGGAGTCGTCGGTGAGTTCGACGGGATGGGCAAGTACGACGAGGGAGGCGTCGAGGCCCTACGGAACGAGAAGCGACGGAAGGGCGCCCTGCGCGACCTCGGCTTCGAAGTGGTCAGGTGGACGTGGCCCGAACTGTCCCGGTTCGACGTCGTCCTCGCTCGCTTCGACCGTGCCGTCGCCCGTGCGTGGCGGTAACCGCTACCGTCCCAGCTATGTGCCGCATCTGCTTCCGCTGCGGATGGCAAACAAGCGAGCGGATGCGTCAGATGGGGTCGAGGACCGAGCCCATCACGCGCTCGACTGCGATCTCGATGACGACGCGGCGGGGGTTGGGGCGGGGTTCGCGGTAGCGGGCGGCGTAGCGACGCTCGCCCTCGCGGACGTCGGCCGGCTCGCGCGTAACGCGGGCCGGGCCCTCCAGGGTGAGCCAGCGACCGCCGTCGACCTGGCTCACCACCGCGTAACCCCCGCGCTCGACGTTGAGGGTCTTCTGGGAGCCCTCGAAGGTGATGACGCGGGCGAGGCCGGCCTCGCCGTCCCACGTGAACCCGACGGCGACGACGTGCGGCGAGCCGTCCTTGCGGAGGGTCGTGAGCGTCGCGAGGTGGTACTCGGACAGGAACTCGAGTGCCTTCGCGCCTATCGAGTCGGGGGTGCGTGCCATGCGACGAGCCTACCGACGCTCAGCGCACCAGATACGGCGAGACCGACGAGCGGTGCTCGTTGATGTCGATCTCCTTGCCCAGGGGAGGGAAGGCGCGCTGCGGGCAGTTCATCCGCTCGCACACGCGGCAACCCGAGCCGATCGGCGTGCCGGGATTGGACTCGTCGAGGTCGAGACCGTCGGCATAGACGAGGCGATGCGCGTGCCGCAGTTCGCAGCCGAGACCGATCGCGAACGTCTTCGACGGCTGGCCGTAACGCGCGGCGCGACGCTCGACCGTGCGCGCGACCCACAGATAGCGACGACCGTCGGGCATCTGCGCGATCTGCGTCATGATCTTGCCGGGATAGGCGAAGGTCTCGTATACGTTCCACAACGGGCACGTGCCACCGCTGGTGGAGAAGTGGAAACCGGTGGCGGACTGACGCTTCGACATGTTGCCCGCGCGGTCGACGCGCACGAACGAGAACGGGACGCCCCGCAGCTTCGGACGTTGGAGTGTCGACAGCCGGTGCGCGATCGTCTCGTAGCTGACGCCGTAGAAGGCCGACAGGCGTTCGACGTCGTAGCGGAAGTCCTCTGCGATCTCGTGGAACTGCGTGTACGGCAGGATCAGTGCGGCCGCCCAGTAGTTGGCGAGCCCGAGCCGGGCCAGCGCGCGTGAGGCATCGCTCGTGAACGAACCCTCCGCGACGAGGCGGTCGATGAGCTCTCCACACTCCAGGTACGCGAGTTCGATGGCCAGCTTGAAGACCTGCTGCCCGCCGGACAGCTGCGGCGCGACCTCCAGGACACGGGTCTCGGGGTCGTAGCGGTGAAGGATGTTCTCGCCGAGGTCGATGCGCTTGACGATCTGCACATCGTGGACCGTGGTCATGCGGCGAGCGATCTCGCCCCCCACGTCGCCGCGGTGGAACCGGATGCGGTTGGCCAGCTCCTCGGCCGCGGTGTCGAGATCGTGCAGGTAGTTCTGCCGCTGGTAGAAGTAGTCGCGGACCTCCTCGTGGGGCATGGTGATCGCACCGCTGCCGCTGCCGTCGCTGTACCTCTCCTCGGTCGCGACGGCGAGCTGCGCGGTGGTGTTGCGGAAGCGCCGGTGGAGATTGACCATCGCGCGCGCCAGAGTGGGGTGGGCTGCGACCATCTCGGCGATCTCCTGGGCGTCGGCCTCGATGCCCATCTCCCGGTCGAGCGCGACCTCCCGCATCTCCGCGATCAGACGGGTGTCGTCCTGCGAGGAGAAGAAGGTGGCGTCGACCCCGAAGACCTCGCTGATCCGGAGCAGGACGGGCACCGTCAGCGGCCTGACGTCGTGCTCGATCTGGTTGAGATAACTCGCCGAGATCTCGAGGGTCTTGGCGAGCGCGGCCTGGCTGAGTCCTCGCTCGGTGCGTAGCTGCCGCAGCCGGGCGCCTACATAGGTCTTGGCCATTCGCCCAGGGTAGAACTGCCTCGCAGCCTTCGCAAGGCAGCGTTCGCAGCGTGTTAATCGACAGATACCGGTGGGGCCTCGAGGCCGAACCACGAGCCCGGCGCGAACGCCTCGAAGTGAATCGACCCGGGGGATACCCCCGACGCGACGAGATCCGAGCGGATGGCACGCATGAACGTGATCGGACCGCACACATAGGTGCGGGCATCGCCCGGAATCGTCAGCCCGGACAGTGGAGTTCGTCCGTCGCTGCGAATCTCGTCGTACTCGGTGTAGCGCACGTGCAGCCGGGCGTCCGGCAACGAGTCGACCAGGACGGCGAGTTCGGTCCGGTGCGGTTGCTCGTAGGGGGTGCGGTCGACGTGGACGACGTCGACGCTCCGGCTGTCGCCCCGGGACTGCATGTCGCGCAGCGCCGCGATCGTCATCGTCACGCCCACGCCCGCCGAGGCGAGCAGCAACGGTTCGCTGCCCCTGTCGACGACGACGCTGCCGAACGGCGGCGACACGAGGAGGTGATCGTCGACGCCCAGGCCGTCGCACAGCACGGGGGAGACGAGTCCGCCCGGCACGCGCTTGACGGTGACGGCCCACTCGCCGCTCGTCCTGCCCGGGAAGACGGTGTACTGGCGGATCTGCTCGGAGCCGTCCGGCAGCGCGACCCGCACGGAGATGTACTGGCCGGGAAGGAAGGCCGGCAGCGGCCGACCGTCGACGGAGCGGAGGTGGAAGGTGGCCGCGTGCGCGCCGTCGTACTCGTGTTCGGTGACGACAACCCGACGCCAGATGTCACCGGGGGCCACACCGGCCCGCCGGTACAGCTCCGTCTCCTGCTCGACGAGCGAGTTCGCCATCAGCGTGTACACCTCGTGCCAGGCCACGGCGACCTGCGGTGTGATGGCGTCGCCGAGCACCTCGGCGATCGCGGCGAACAGGTGGGTCCGCACGATCCCGTAGTGCGCGGCCTGTACACCGAGGGACGCATGTTTGGCGGCGATCCGCTCCATGATCGGGTCGATGTCGGTCGGTGCGTGGGTGACCAGCAGTGATGCGAAAGCGGCGACCGAGTCGGCGAGCGCCCGTTGCTGGGCCCCGTTGGCCTGGTTGGTGCGGTTGAAGGTGTCCCGCAGGGACGGGACGGCCCGGAAGAGCCGGTTGTAGAAGACACGTGAGATCGTGCCGATCTCGGCGCCGACCACCGGCAGGGTCGCTTCGACGATCGACCGCGACGTACTCGAGAGAATGTCGACTCCTCGTGTTCGGGGGCTGTTCGGCCGGGGCCCTGAGACACGAAGGCACTACGATGCACCGGCCCCGATCCGGCCCGAGACATGTTACGGATGGGATTCCAGGGGTCAATGGGGATCACAAACCACGATCACCGTTTGTGAAGGCAGTCACAGGCAGGTGTCCGATCCGTCCCGAGGTGGGGGAGTCGGCGGGACGAGGCGTCCCGGCGGTGTGGGCCGGACGGCAGCGGCAAAAGCCGAGGTAGTTACTACTCGCGGGTAATAAACCCGTGCCCGATTCGGGTAGTTGGACCGACCATCGATTGGCAATCTTCGCAATGGCTGCGACGAAAATAGCCGAGATTGGCATTAGCAACAGGTAGACGGGCTTTTTGGACTGTGTCATTGTCGTTCTTGTACATCCGAACGGCACGCAAAGGATGTGAAGTCGTACACGCGTACTGCTTCATCCCGAGCGGGGCAGATCTAGAGAGTGGAGATTTGATGTCGACCACCGGCACCCCGAGGACTGCAGAAGAGATCCAGAAGGATTGGGACACCAATCCGCGCTGGAAGGGGATCACCCGCAACTACACCGCCGAGCAGGTCGCCAAGCTGCAGGGCAACGTCGTCGAGGAAGCCACCCTCGCTCGCCGCGGTTCCGAGATCCTGTGGGACCTCGTCAACAACGAGGACTACATCAACTCGCTCGGCGCCCTCACCGGTAACCAGGCGGTCCAGCAGGTCCGCGCCGGCCTGAAGGCCATCTACCTCTCCGGTTGGCAGGTCGCCGGCGACGCCAACCTGTCCGGCCACACCTACCCGGACCAGTCGCTGTACCCGGCGAACTCGGTTCCGCAGGTCGTCCGCCGTATCAACAACGCGCTGCTGCGCGCCGACGAGATCGCCAAGGTCGAGGGCGACACTTCCGTCGACAACTGGCTCGCTCCGATCGTCGCCGACGGTGAGGCCGGCTTCGGTGGCGCCCTCAACGTCTACGAGCTGCAGAAGGCCATGATCGCGGCCGGCGTCGCCGGTTCCCACTGGGAGGACCAGCTCGCGTCGGAGAAGAAGTGCGGTCACCTCGGTGGCAAGGTGCTCATCCCCACGCAGCAGCACATCCGCACCCTGACCTCGGCTCGCCTCGCGGCCGACGTCGCGGACGTCCCGACCGTGGTCATCGCCCGCACCGACGCCGAGGCCGCGACCCTCATCACCTCCGATGTCGACGAGCGTGACCGCCCGTTCATCACCGGTGAGCGCACCGCCGAGGGCTTCTACCACGTCAAGAACGGCATCGAGCCCTGCATCGCCCGTGCGAAGGCCTACGCTCCGTACTCCGACCTCATCTGGATGGAGACCGGTGTTCCGGACCTCGAGGTCGCCAAGAAGTTCGCCGAGGGCGTCCGCAGCGAGTTCCCGGACCAGCTGCTGGCCTACAACTGCTCGCCCTCCTTCAACTGGAAGGCTCACCTGGACGACGCGACCATCGCGAAGTTCCAGAAGGAGCTCGGCGCGATGGGCTTCAAGTTCCAGTTCATCACCCTCGCCGGCTTCCACTCGCTCAACTACGGCATGTTCGACCTGGCGCACGGCTACGCCCGCGAGGGCATGACGGCCTTCGTCGACCTGCAGGAGCGCGAGTTCAAGGCGGCCAAGGAGCGCGGCTTCACCGCCATCAAGCACCAGCGTGAGGTCGGTGCCGGCTACTTCGACACCATCGCCACCACCGTCGATCCCAACACCTCCACGGCTGCCCTGAAGGGCTCCACCGAGGAAGGCCAGTTCCACTAGGAACCAGCGCCACCCCGAGGTCCACCACCCCGCGGCGGGATCCACAGGTCCCCATGTCCTGCCGCGGGGTGCGTGCGTATCCGGAGCAGTTCGAAACGCGCGCACCCGACGGGTCCTCGCTTGTACTTCCGGCCTCGGCCACGACCCCCACAACGAGAAGGAGCTGACGTGACCAGCGAAAAGATTCAGCGCGTCGGCGTGATCGGCGCCGGCATCATGGGCGCAGGTATCGCCGAGGTGTGCGCACGCGCTCATGTCGACGTACTGGTGTTCGAGCAGACCCGCGAACTCGCGGCTGCCGGACGTGCCCGGATCCTCCGGTCGCTGGACCGGGGCGTGAGCAGCGGAAAGATCACCGAACGGGAGCGTGAGCAGGCCGCATGGCGTCTGCGCTTCACCTCCGATCTCGGTGACTTCGCCGATCGGCAGCTCGTGGTGGAGGCCGTCGTCGAGGACGAGAAGGTCAAGAGCGAGATCCTCGCGGAGCTCGACAAGATCGTCACCGATCCCAACGCGGTGCTCGCCTCGAACACCTCGTCGATCCCGATCATGAAGCTCGGTATCGCGACCGGTGCGCCCGAGCGTGTCATCGGCATGCACTTCTTCAACCCTGTTCCGGTGCTCCCGCTCGTCGAGCTCGTCACCACCCTGAAGACCAGCCCCACCGTCGCCGAGCGCGCCGAGGCGTTCGCAGCCGACGTACTGGGCAAGCAGGTCGTGCGGTCCTCCGACCGTGCAGGTTTCATCGCCAACGCACTGCTGGTGCCGTACCTGCTCTCGGCGATCCGGATGGTCGAGTCCGGCTTCGCCACCAAGGAGGACATCGACAAGACGATGGTCCTGGGTTGCGCCCACCCGATGGGTCCGCTCGCCCTGACCGACCTGGTCGGTCTGGACACCGTCAAGTCGATCGCCGACTCCATGTACGAGGAGTTCAAAGAGCCCCTGTACTCGGCCCCGCCGCTGCTGCAGCGCATGGTCGAGGCGGGACTCGTCGGCAAGAAGTCGGGCGCCGGCTTCTACGAGTACGCCGACAACGGTCGCACGGTCAAGAAGGCCGGCTAGCCAGGTAGCACCACCGCACACGGCGCCCGTGCCCGGCGACAGTGTTCCGAACACTGGTCACCGGTGCACGGGCGCGACGTGCATGAGGGAAAGGTCGACGCCGACATGGCAACTCTCGCCGACGGATACGGATCGAGCATCCTCGGGTACCCGCGCATCGGGCCCCGCCGCGAGCTCAAGTTCGCCCTCGAGGCCTACTGGCACGGTGAGGGCACGCGCGACGAACTTGTCGCGGTCGCTCGCGAGCTCCAGGAGAACACCTGGCGCGAGCTCGCAGCCACGGGTCTGACCCAGGTACCCGGCAACACGTTCTCCTACTACGATCACGTCCTGGACAACGCGCTGTTGTTCGGCGCGCTGCCCGAGCGGTTCCGTCCACTGGCCGATGAGCTCGACCCGCTCGATCTGTACTTCACGCTGTGCCGTGGCCGCGAGGACTTCCCGCCGCTCGAGCTGGTGCGCTGGTTCGGCAGCAACTACCACTACCGCCAGCCCGAACTCGACGAGAACACCGTCTTCGAGCTGAATTCGGCGGCCGTACTCGACGAGTTCGAGCGTGCGAAGGCCGAGGGTATCGAGCTGCGGCCGGTGGTGCTCGGCCCGGTCTCGCTGCTGCTGCTGTCGAAGGTCGCACCGACGTCGACGAAGGAGGGTTTCCGCACCCTCGACCTGCTCGACGCGCTGCTCCCCGAATACGAGAAGCTCTTCGAGCAGCTCGCCCGTGCCGGTGCCACCTGCGTGCAGCTCGACGAGCCGTCGTTCACCGAGGACCGCAGCGAGGAGGAGCTCGCAGCCCTCGCGCGTACCTACGACGCGCTCTCGCACGCTCCGCTGCGTCCGCGTCTGCTCGTGACCGGCCCGTACGGGCATCTCGGTGAGGCACTGCCGATCCTGGCCGCGTCGAAGATCGAGGCGATCGGCCTGGACCTGGTCAACGGCCGCATGAGCGCGGACGAACTGGCCGCAGTGCCCGGACTCAAGCGCAAGCGCATCTACGCCGGTGTCGTCGACGGCCGCAACGTGTGGAAGGTCGACCGCCACCGCACCCTCGACTACCTGAAGTCGCTCGCCGCGGTCGCACCGGATCTCGTCGTGTCGACCTCGTCCTCGCTGCTGCACGTGCCCTACGACCTGCTCGTCGAGTACGACATCCCCGGCGACGTCGCCGACCGTCTCGCGTTCGCGAAGCAGAAGGTGGGGGAGGTGGTCTCCCTTGCCAAGGCGCTCACGACCGGAGCCGAGGAGCGGTGGCGCAAGCCGCCCGTGTCGGTGCACTTCAAGCAGAAGCACACCGTCCGTGCACGTCTGAACGCGGTCACGCCCGCCCATCGGGTGCGCGAGCCGTACGAGGAGCGCCGCGCCGCGCAGCAGAAGCGACTGGATCTGCCGCCGGTGCCGGTGACAACCCTGGGGTCGTTCCCGCAGACCGCGGAGATCCGCAGGGCACGAGCGGAACTCGGTCGTGGCCGGATGTCGTACGGCGAGTACGTCAAGCGGATCCAGGAGGAGATCGAGTCCACCATCCGTCTGCAGGAGGACATCGGTCTCGACGTCCTCGCCCACGGCGAGCACGAACGCAACGACATGGTGCAGTACTTCGCCGAGCTGATGGAGGGCTTTGCCACCACCCACTTCGGCTGGGTGCAGGCCTACGGTTCGCGCTGCACGCGTCCGCCGATCCTCTACGGCGACATCGTGCGGCCGAAGCCGATGACGGTCGAGTGGATCTCGTTCGCGCAGTCGCTGACCGACAAGCCGGTCAAGGGCATGCTCACCGGTCCGGTGACGATGCTGGCGCGTTCCTACGTGCGTCAGGATCAGCCGCTCCACGAGACGGCCGACCAGCTCGCGCTGGCCATCCGCGACGAGATCGCCGATCTCGAGCGGGCGGGCATCGCGATCATCCAGGTCGACGAACCGGCCATCCGGGAACTGTTGCCGCTGCGGCAGGACGGGCGCTCCGAGTACCTCGACTGGGCCGTTGACGCCTTCCGTCTCGCCACCGGTGGCGCGAAGCCGGAGACGCAGATCCACACGCACCTGACCTATTCGGGTCAGGTGTCGGTGGTCGACGCGATCGAGCGGCTCGACGCCGACGTCACGGCGATCGTGGCGACACGCTCGATCCGCTGGGTGCTCGAGGCGATCAAGGACCGCGCGCTGTCCCACGGTGTCGGTCCCGGTGTCTACGAGTCCCGCTCGGCCCGGATCCCGGACATCGACGAGCTCGACGAGTTGCTCAGCGAGGCGGCGGAATCGGTGGAACTCGACCGCTTGTGGGCCAATCCGGACGGTGGTCTCAAGACCCGTCACCACTGGCAGCTCGAGCCGTCGCTGCGCAACCTCGTCGCTGCGGCGCGACGACTGCGCCGCCGGGCGACACACCGGTCCGACCAGGCCGGATAGTCGAACCGTCTCCACGACGTGCACCTGCGGGAGTCCCCCGCGGGTGCACGTCGTCGCGAGGCGGAGTAGTTGTGGAGGAATGACGTCCACAACCGGTACGACCACCGTCGCCGCATACGCCGCCACCGCGCCCGACGCGCCCCTGTCGAAGACCACCGTCGAACGACGTGCCCTCGGCCCGCTCGACGTGCTCATCGCCATCGAATTCGCCGGCATCTGCCATTCCGACATCCACACCGCCCGGAACGAGTGGGGCGGAACCAAGTACCCGATCGTGCCGGGCCACGAGATCGTCGGCACCGTCGCCGCCGTCGGTTCCGGTGTCACGAAGCACGCCGTCGGAGACCGCGTCGGCGTGGGTTGCTTCGTGAACTCCTGTGGTGAATGTGAGCCCTGCCGAACAGGATTCGAGCAGCACTGCACCAGTCGGGTGACGGGAACCTACAACTCCGTCGACCGCGACGGCTCCGTCACCCAGGGCGGCTACTCGACACACATCGTCGTCACCGAACACTTCGTCCTGAGGATTCCCGACGGACTCGACCCGGCCGCCGCGGCGCCTCTGCTGTGCGCGGGAATCACCCTGTACTCGCCGCTGAAGCGGTGGAATGCCGGGCCGGGGAGCAAGGTCGCGATCATCGGCATGGGCGGTCTCGGGCATGTCGGAGTGAAGATCGCGGCAGCGATGGGTGCGGAGGTGACCGTGCTCGGTCACTCGCTGTCGAAGCGGGACGACGGCCTGCGCTTCGGTGCGGTCGACTACCGGTCCACCGAGGACGAGTCGACCTTCAAGGAGTTGCGCGGGAAGTTCGATCTGATCCTCAACACCGTCTCGGTCAACCTCGACCTCGACCGCTACCTGTCGTTGCTGCGGCTGCACGGCACCCTCGTCGGCCTCGGCCTGCCCGAGAAGCCGCTGTCGGTGCGGGCGTTCTCGCTCGCGATGAACGATCGTGCGATGGCCGGATCGAATGTCGGCGGAATCCCCGACACGCAGGCGATGCTCGACTTCTGCGCAGAGCACGGCATCGGTGCGGAGATCGAGCTGATCTCCGCGGACCGTATCAACGAGGCATACGACCGTGTGGTCGCCAGTGATGTGCGCTATCGCTTCGTGATCGACGCCTCGACGTTCTGACCGCGTCGACGTCCCGGGCACGGGAGCCCGGGACGTCGACGCGGTCAGAAGTTGTCGCCGAGCTGATCGCGGAGCTGCGCGAGGGTCTTCGTGAGCAGACGCGACACGTGCATCTGCGAGACACCCACGCGCTCGGCGATCTGCGTCTGCGTCATGTTGCCGAAGAAGCGCAGCAGCACGACCGTGCGTTCGCGGGCCGGAAGGGCCTCGAGCAGCGGACGCAGCGCCTCGTGGTTCTCGACCTCGTCGAGCGCGGCGTCGTAGTCGCCGAGCGTGTCGGCGAGGGTGAGCCCGTCGTCGCCGGACGGGGACGACCGGTCGACCGACACGGTCTGGTAGGCGTTGCCGGCCACGAGACCCTGCAGCACCTCCTCCTGATCGATGCCGAGTACCTCGGCGAGCTCGGAGGCGGTGGGTGCACGTCCGAGCTGCTGGGAGAGCTCGGACGTGGCCTTGCTCAGGGACAGATGCAGTTCCTTCATGCGTCGCGGCACACGAACCGCCCAGCCGGCGTCACGGAAGTGCCGGCGCACCTCGCCCATGATCGTGGGGACCGCGAAGGAGACGAAATCCGAACCGCGTTCGGGGTCGAAACGGTCGACCGCGTTCACCAGGCCCAGGCGCGCGACCTGCAGCAGATCTTCGAAGGCCTCACCACGGCCGTCGAAGCGCCGGGCGATGTGCTCGGCGAGCGGCAGGCACCGCTCGACCACTGCGTCGCGGATGCGGATGCGACCGGGGTCGCCCTCCTCGAGTGCGAGGAGTGTTCTCAACGTTTCGGTGACGTCGGCGTACTCGTCGCTCGACCTACCCGTGTTGCGCGTCACCGATCGGCGCTGCCTTCGGCGATGGACATGTCGATCGTGGCGCGCGAGTCGTCGCTCGTCACCGAGATGGACTCGGTCAGCGAGTTGAGCACGTGCCATCCGAAGGAGCGCGGCTGCCCGATCTCGGAGGCGTCGTTCGTGGGCGCCGACAGGCTGATCTGCAGCAGCGGGAGAGCCGCCCGGAACGAGCACGCCAGGATCGCGTCCTCGGGTGCGCCCATGATCAGCCGCGTGGCCGCTTCGTCGACGGCGAGCTTCACATCCGCAACGGTATCGAGGTCGAAGTCGTGCTGCAGCGCGATCGCGGCGGCTACCGCTCGGAGCACTGCGAGCTGGTCGGGATGGGCCTCTACTCGAAGTTCGACTACCGGGGGATTGTGGTCGCGTGCCGATTCGATCGACGCGGATTTTGCCATGAGCCTGATGTCTCCAGTACGGGGAGTGGGGGTACGACGGGTCGTGTCTGTCTGGTCGTCGGAGAGATTACCCAGATACCGCGAATTCAATCCATCCACCGTGACCTGGGCAGGGGGCCGCAACATTCCCGAAATGCACGATCGGCGTGTTGAGTGCCCGTGGTTCGTGGACTACTGTGGCGGCAGAAGGTTGAGCACACAGCCGAGAACACGGAAGCACCCCTGTTTCGGGAGGGTTCCGATCGGTCACCGGTTGTGCCTGTCTCGTAGGTCGTGCTTCCTGCAATTTTCGATGTTGGGAAGTGCTATGACAGTTCCTCAGCGAATTGCCGCACAGGTAGATTCCGTCCCATCCGGGTGGTCGGCTCGGCCGATCAGGTCCGACGTTCCCGCAGAACGGGTCGTCGGCGCAGAATTCAGCGCGCAGAAGATCGAACCGGACCTCGTCTGGATCGACGTGCGAGGCGAGATCGACATCCGCAACGCACACGCTCTACACGCGTTCACCCATCGGCAGCTCGAAGAATCGATCCGTATGGTCGTCGATCTCGGAGCAGTCGAATTCTTCGGTGCGGCCGGGTTGTCGGTCTTCGACGATCTCGACGAACGTGCGCGTGCCCTGAACGTCCGCTGGGCACTTCTGAGTGGGCGACCGGTGGAACGGTTGCTCCGGGTCGCCGACGCGACCATCGCTTCCAAGGCATGCAGAACACGTGAAGCAGCGCTTGCTGCGCTCGCTCGCGTGAAGTAACAGGCCGGGAGAGCCGACCATACGGCGTGGCCGCAATCCGCCACGCCCCTCCATGCCGTTGCCGTTCGGGTTTCCCGGGCGGCAACGGTTCTGTTCGGAGGGCATCTCCGATCCGCCGCTCGGCCCGAGGTGCCCGTTTCGTCACTTCGACCCGGGGGAACCCGCTGGTGAACCCGAGGAGGTCGAGATGAGCACGAACGACTGGATTCTGCTGGTGATAGCGGTGGTCGTCGCGTTGGTGGTAGTGGCGGTGCTGGGGTGGACGCTCCGCAACCGGCGTGCTGAGCGCCGGCGTGCCGAAGCCGAACGTCTGCGTCGCAGCGTCGAGGAGAACAGGCCGGGAGTCGAACAGCGGGCGGCGTCGGCCGAACGCACCGAAGCGGAGGCCCGTCGCGCCGCGGCGGACGCCGAAGCGAAGGCGGCCGAGGCGGAGCGGCTGCGCGCCCGCTCCGAGGAGGAACGTCGTACCGCCGAAGCGGCACGAGCCGAACTCGACGAGCGTCGTCGCCGGGCGGAAGAGCTGGATCCCCGTTCGGCGGAACACGCCGAGCGCGGTGATCACCGCGCGGATCCGGTTCCGCGGACGGCAGGTTCGTCGGATCAGGTCCCGAACACCGTGCCGGGCGACGAGGCCGGCCCAGCGGGCGCACACCGGAACGATCAGGACTTCCGTCGCTGATCGTTCCGGCGTCTGTAGAGGTTCGACGGGCGCTACTGCACGCCGGTCCGTGCGGTCCGGTGTGCAGTACGCCGGACCGGCACGCAGCGTTCGTAGGCGCGAAGGGTGTCCTCCGCCACGCGATCCCAGGTGTACCGGGCGAGAACGCGGTCGCGTCCGGCGATACCGAAGGTGGCGCGTGTCGTCGCATCGGAGAGAAGCCGGCGCGCGGCGGCCGCGACGGCCTCGGGGGAGCGGGTGGGCACGAGAAGGCCGGTCGCCTCGTCGAGCACGGTGTCGAGCATTCCACCGGAAGCAGTTGCGATGACCGGGCGACCGCACGACATCGCCTGCAGGGCGAGCATCCCCGACGGATCGTGCCAGGGAGTGGAGACCACGGCGTCGGCGGACAGGAGCAGACCGGGCATCTCGTCCCGCCCGACATCGCGGCGGATCCGGACGCGTCCCTGCACACCGCGTACGCGTGCGAGCTTCACGAGACGGGACTTCTCCTGCTCGTCCGCTCGGCGCGACAAGTACGGGGGAGCGGGATGCGCGGCGATGATCAACTCGGTGTCGGGAATGCCCGCCAGCGCTTCGATGGCGATGTCGAATCCGGAGCCCAGTTCGAGAGGGCCGGCTGCGAGCAGACGATGCTTGCGGGTCCTCGTGGTGTCGGGAGCGGCAGCGGTGCTGTAGTGCACGGCGTCCACGCCGCTCGGCACCACCGTGGTCCGCGTGCGGGGAAGTCCCATGCGCGCCAGCTCGAACACCTCGTCGGAACTCGTCGCGATCATGCGTGTCGCGCCCCGGGCGAGGAGCCGCTCCAAGCGGATTCGGTCGCGCGCGGACGCGTCCATCGCAGTCTTCTCCCGGATCCGGTGCTCGACCGTGCCGAGGGAATGGAAGGTCTGAACCGTGGGGATGCCCAGCGAACGGGTGGCGAGCTGCGTGGCCAGTCCGGACAGCCAGTAGTGGGCGTGGGTGATGTCCGGTGGCCGCTGGCGCCACTCCCGATCCAGGAAACTCCCGAATTCCCCCATCGCAGAGGCGGTTTCGTCGGGACGCAGCGGGGACGGTGGTCCTGCCGCTACCTGCACCACCTCGTATCCACCGGGGGCGGAGATCCGGTCGGGGTCGTCGCGGTCCTCGCGGCGTGTGTAGACCACCACCTCGTGACCGGCCCCGGCGAGGGCGGACGACAGTTCGGCCAGGTGGACGTGAAGTCCTTGCGGCGGCGCATCTGCGTGCGCGCCGTGACCGAGCAGGGGATTCACTTGTCCGGCAACCATCGCGATCTTCACCACAGCGGTATTCCCGTGTGTGGTGGGGGATAAACCGGTCACGGCGCGCCGGTACGAACCGGAATACGCTGCTGCCCCACCTGTTCGTTCGTGTGGGTCGGTGGCTCCGGCCGCACCGGGCCGGGACGACCGGTCCCGGATCAGATGATGGCGCGGGCGGAGATGGTGGCGTAGACGACCATCAGCACCAGCAGTACCCATCCCGCACCCTGCCAGATCGGCCAGCGACCGCCGCGGTTCCACGTGCGGTAGGCCGTCAGCAGTGCGCCGAGTCCGCCGAGCAGGAGCACGAGTGTGGGTCCGAAGACCAGGATCTGGCGGGCGGGATCGGTGCACACCGCGAATGCGGCGTCGCTGCAGTCCTGTCCGGAGTTCGTGCCCCAGAGGATGGCGACGCCCATCACCACGAGCGCAGCGACGATCACGCCCCCCGCGTACATCGTGGCCTTACGGGCCGTCCGGGGGTCGTTCCAGCGTTTCTCCACATCCTGGGTCATGGCTCTCCTTCTCGTGGCCGAACGGTGCACGCGCGATGGCGGCGCACGCGCGTAACGGCCGGCGTGACTCGCTCTCCGAGTACCCCCGGCTAGGTCGCCCAATCCGGATGTGCGGTGGTCGCCCCACGGGAGGTGGGGTGAGCCGGGCGTCAGGCGTGCTGGTGCACGGTCATGAAGACGTGGTCGAAGTGGCTCCGATGCTGTTCGGCGAGGGCCGGCAAGGACGTGATCTCGTGTACGAGTCGTTCGGCCA
>NZ_JCAXDU010000026.1:0-56729 GCF_059759155.1 Rhodococcus sp. GQ147 | reverse complement strand
CACCGGCCCGGCTACCCTCGACTCAGCACACCCGGACATGGGGAATTCCATGACGGAAACCCCTGGGGAATTACGCGACGGTCGACACACAGATGCGGATCCTCGGCCAGGCGGGCTGTCACATAGTCGACGAACGGCTCGAACGGGTCGGCGCCGGCGCGTTTACGCACGCCGGGGGTGGTGGTGCCGTTCAGGTAGTTGCGGATGGTGCGCCGGTTTCGGCCGGTGTGCCGGGCGATCGCCGCGATCGTCCAGCCTCGTTTGTGCAGTGCGTGGATCTCCACGTCTTCCTCCCATGTCAACATGAGAAAGCGGGTCTCCTTCGAGTAGCCGGTGCGTGGTCAGAGACCACCAGCATCGAAGGAGACCCGCCCTCATCGGCGGAGCCACACGGGTGAGCACTTTCGGTGAGCAGGACTGAGCAGGATCAATGAGCGCCATCAAACGGTTTGCGGAACGGGCCGAGTTCGGTCGTCAATGCCGTGGTGAGGCCGGTTTTCTCCGCGGTGCGCAGCAGCAGGATCGCGCCGGCATGCGACACGACGCCGGTTCCGGTGGCCGATGCGGACACGTGTGGGTAGGGGGGACGTAGACTTGCTCACCTGAATGAAGGGTGCTCCTGGCTCACGCGATTGTTCAACCTTAGACAAGTCGAATTACCGCAGGTCAGAGCACCTTTCTTTCTGTGTGACACGGGTTGAGGTCGAATTTCCGTGAAAGCCCCGGGTTAGCCTCGGTAACTCGACACTGACCTGGGCGATGCTCGCCACTATGGCAACCGTCGCCGTGGTCATTTCCTTCTTCTTCGGGCGCCGACTGCGGAGAATCGACTCTCTGGAATCGCCGCTGAGCTGAGGTGGTCCTGTCCACAGCCCCACCGTCACCGGCCGTCGAGATCCTTAAACGAGCAAGTTCTGGATTTCTTTGGCGGCTGTCTGGAGCATAGCTCCGAGTTCTGTGCGGAGTTGTTCAGTCATGCGGTGAGCGGGCACGGATACATTGATCCCGTAGTATCTTCCGCTCGGGCTGGTGATGGGAACAGCGACTGACATGACGCCGTCTTCGCTTTCTTCCTGGCTCGTTGAGTATTCGGTTTGCCGAATCGTTTCGAGGGCACGCTCCAGATCGGAACGGGAAATGATAGATCTCTTGGTGAGACCCGGAAGCTCCTCATACGGGTACAGGGCATGCAGTTGTTCCGTGGTGAGTAGGCTCAGCATTGCTTTGCCCGTTGCAGTGCAGTTGGCAGGAAGCATCGCACCTTGACGTGAGGCAACGCGGACGGCACGTTGGCTTTCGATGGCCTCCAGAAAGTGTATGTTCGAGCCTTTGAGCTCGGCAAAGTGCACCGTCTCTCCGGTTGCCTCGAATAACCTTTCCATTGCTGGACGAATTAGCGTTCCGATGTCGACGTGGCGCCGTATGGCGAAGGCGATGGAGCTGAGTGCTTGTCCGGGTTCGTACGCTTTGGTCTGAGGGTTCTGCCGTACGAAACCTCGGTAGAGGAGCATCCCCATGAGGCGATGGGCCGTAGATGACGCCACTCCGAGGTACTTGCTGGCATCGGTGAGCCGGATACTCGGCCGAGTCTCGAAGAGCAGCAACAATCGGAGTGCGTTGTCGACGGATTCGATGGGGTATTGCGGAGGAGGGCCGTATCTGGAGTCGTCCTCCGCCCGTGAGGCGGACATGAGCTTCATGTTACTGACCGGGGGTTCAGTCTCTGTCCGGCTAGGGCGCAGGCCGTCAACGAGGCTCACCAAGTCGTGCGAGTTCATGTCTCCAGGCAGTCTCTGTGTTGAATGCTCCTCCGAGGTCGGGCAGTTCGGCCATATCGGCGTCGGGCAGGTCGACGAGGTGCCCACCAGCCGAAGCCACTTGCAGTGCCAACCCGGACAGGCCGTCCACGCTGATGGCCTGGAGAACTGCTTGCTCGACGGTTTCGGCCGCGCTGGTGAGGCCGTGGCCCCGCAGCACAACAACGGGCCTTGTTCCCATGGCATCGGCCATTTCGGTGGCGAGCCGACGGTCGCGGATGAGTACTCCGCGGGGATAGACGGGCACCCCGTTGGCGGCGAGGCGGGCTCCGGGAATGTCGTACGCCCCTACGATGGGGCGTACTGCAAGCCCTGCCAGGTCGGCGGCAACCACTCGCGGGGGATGAGCGTGTACGACAGCTCGGACGTCTGGGCGGCGCCGGTAAAGCTCGGTGTGCAGCGGCAGTTCATTGGGGACCGTATATCCGCCCCCGAGCTCACCGTCAGCGGCGGGATTGCCGTCGAGGTCCACCATGCGGATGTCTTCGGCTTGCGTATACGCCAGTCCGCGTTCGTACGGGCCGCGACAGCGCACCAGCAATGTGCTGTCGGTAATTTTCAGGCTGATGTGACCCAAGATTCCATCTGCAAGGCCCCGATGGGCCAAGACCCGGCAGGCGAGGGCGATATGTTCCCGGGTGACGCTCTCGGTCTGGGGCAGCAAGTTTCCGGGTGTCATGACGCCCTCCTCGGCGGTGGCTCCAACTGGGGTTCGAGCTTGGCGCGCAGATCCTGCACCGTGATGCCCCTGGCCATGCCCAGTCGGCAGGCAATGAGGGCTTTGGGCCAGTTCACGATGGCTGCGCCCCGGACGGTGGTGCCGTCGGTGGTGTAGAGGGCGGCGAACTTGCCGTGGACCTGCGGGTGTCCGATGAGGACGTGGTCGACATTGCCTCCGACGCGTCCCACGACCTGGATTTTCCAGTCGTGCTGGTCGCTCCACACGTATTCAATGGGCGTGTAGGCGCGCGGCTGTTCCGGATGGATGATGTTGTAGGCCACGCATGTGGCTTGTTCCACCGCGTTAGTCCAATGTTCAGTCCTGACGTCCTCGCCGTGCTTCTGGTGGCGCCAGCGGGCTACGTCGCCGACGGCGTACACGTTCGCGGCGTCGAGGGCTTGGCAGTACTCGTTGAGCACGACCCCGTTGTCCACGAGCAGGCCGGATGCGCTGAGCCAGGAGTCGTTGGGGATGACGCCGATACCGATCAGCACGGTGGCCGCCTGAACGCTCTCACCGTTGGTCAGGTGGAGGAAGAAGTTGCCCTCCTCGCCTTCGATAGCTTCCACTCCGGTGCCGAACATGGTGTTGACCCCGTTGTCCTGGTGAAGGTCTGCGAACCACTGGCCGATCTCAGGGTTAAAGAGGCGGCTCATGGGCACCGGCACCGGGTCGATGACGGTGACCTCCAATCCCAGGCCGCGGGCGGTGGCTGCCGCTTCGGCGCCGATGAACCCTGCCCCGATAACGGCCAGCGCCCCACCCCGGAGAAGGTCCCCACGTAGTTCGCGGGCGTCCTCAAGGGTGCGCAGCACGTGGATCCCTGGAGACTGGCCCCAGGGGGAGGGGCGGGGTGATGCTCCGGTGGCAATGACGAGGTTGTCGTAGCGAAGGGGGTCGTGCCCTTCGAGCTTCAGCAGGTTCTCGGCGACGTCCAGATCGACAGCGCGGTGTCCCAGCAGGAGTTGGATGTCCTCGGCATCGGCCTGCTCCTGGGTCAGCAGCCGGATGGAGTCCTCGTCGGCGGATCCCGCAAGAACGGATTTCGACAGGGGCGGTTTGTCGTAGGGGAGTTCGGTCTCTTCTCCCACGAGGATGATCTCCCCCTTATAGCCTTCCCGGCGGAGGGACTGCGCGGTGCGCACCCCGGCGATGGAGGACCCGACGATGACGGTGATCGGACTCATTCGTCCTCCACCACCAGCGCGGAGACCGGGCAGCTGCGGGCAGCTTCGATGACGCGGGCGCGGTCGGCTTCGGGGACCTCGGTCTGGAGCAGTACGACGATCCCGTCGTCGTCCAGATCGAAGTAGTCAGAGGCTCCGACAATGCAGTTTGCATACCCCTGACAGGCGCCCAGGTCAGCTCTGATTACAGGCATGGTCACATACTTTCGTGAGGCGGTGATGCTGTGGCAGTTAGGAGTGTCTATTCTTCTTCGGTCACTAGCGGCCCGAAAGGGTGGCCGATCATGGCCGAGAACGTGTCTGGGGCCTGCCAGGTCAGGGACTCCAGTTCCAGCGGACAGAGCGTTACCCACTGGCCCGAACGAGGAGATTGAATCATCAGCCGCGAACCGTTGCGGGTCTCAATGCGGGTGACCTGGACCTCCGAGAACTCGTTGGCGATCACGATCGGCGTTCCGGTGACGTGCTCTTCGAGCCGACGTCGTTCCTCGGTGGCCCGAATCGCCGCGAGGCGGTCTTCCTCCTCGCCTTCCCATTCCAGCTTCATAGGAAGATAGCCAGATTCTGCATGCGGATGACCGACTCGTCGACCATAATGGTGCGCCGGGCCAGCTCCCACCCGGACCTTGATGAGGTACGGCGGAGGAGGTCCTCGCGTCCTGCGGAGACAGTGGAGGATTCGCCCACGTCACCACGGCTGCGGAAGAGAAGAACCGCCGAGTCCACGATGATTTCGTCGGGGTTGGGGGTGCGGAAGGTGCGCACGTTAGTGATGTAGTGGCGTAGCCGTGATGGGGGGTCTTCAGTCCAGGCGTGGTCGGTGGCGAAGCGGGCCACCCGGCGGCTGAGCGAGTACTTGTTCTCGTCCCAGTGCGCCATTCCAGGCGAGGTGGTGTATCCCGCGCCCAGGGCAGTGGTGACGCGGACGGGCATGATGTAATGAACGTCATCGGCGATCCGGGAGAGCCATTCGCTGTAGTCTTGGGCGTCCAACAGGTATGCCTCATCGATCAGCCAACGATGCGCCTCCAGGTGAAGTTCATCGTTGAAGGGCAGGGTCTGCCCCGTCCGCTGGGTACGCGGGGCGTGGGCTCCCAGCGCCGACTGCTCGGAAAGCGTCGAATTCTCGTTCTCGTGTGCCGTTCCAGCACTCATGATCAGACCTCCTCGTGCAGGGTCGCAGCGGGCACGGTCTCTGCGTTACTGCTGGCCGGGCGGGGGGCCCCCGGTCCGGCGGCCGGTGGCGCCTCCACCAGGTCCGAGCCCACGTGCGCCTGCGCTGCGGCTACTGCCGGACGCTCGAGGTGATCGGCCCATCGGCGCAAAAACTCCCGCTGGTTGTACTCGCTGTATCCGATACGGGTGGAGCCGGGTCCCGAGTATTCCTCGGGGGACAGGGCCTCGACGACGTTCTCGCCGTTCTCGAGCATGCCCATCCGGCTGTTGAGCAGCAGACGCCGTGCCATGGAGCCGGCGGCAGTATTGGTGAGGGACACCCAGTTCTCGACGTCGTCCTGTTCGAACATGCCGCCACTGCCGAAGCACATGAGATATGCCTTGTAGGAGAGCGCTTTGTACTCCTCCGGCGCGTTTTTGTCGACGGCGAACCACGAGAGGACTTCCGTCTCGTTCTCGCTGATTGGCTGCCACACGCGGATGGAGATGAAGGGGAGCACCTCGTCGGAGCCCTCTTCGACCCGCGGCCAGTTGTGCACGAAGCTCATGTTCGGGAACAGTGAGGCCGCCGAGATCATGAACCCGTCCTTGCCGACTACGTCGAGCTGCTCCTGGGTCCACTGCTCCTTCATCCGGGCGATCATCTCGTCCGGGTAGCCTACGTAGCGCAGGCGCTCCTCCAAGCTACCTTCGGGCAGCTTGTAAGTGGTGCCGCCGCCGTTGCCAGCCCAGTACGTGGTGCCGTCCTTGCGTTTCTCCGCCTTGGGCTCGCGGAAGAGGCCAATCTCCACCACCGAGGTGTGGGTCTGGGGCGTGTGGTACATGTCCCCGGCGAAGTTCTCGGCCCCGATCTTCCAGTTCGCCTTGATCCGCCAACGCTGAGGGCCACGCAGCTCGATGCCGTCTGCGCTCTGCTTCGTGTAGTAGTCGAGGTAGAATTTGAAGTCCCCTAGGAACTCCTCCAGGGGCTCGGCGTCCGGGTCCATGCTGATGAAGATCAGACCGTTGTACGTGGCCAGCGAGGGAGCTGGCAACAGGGTCTGGCCCTTCTTCTTGAAGCCTTCCTCCCCGCCGTATGCCTCCTTGTGAAACGGCAGGCCAACGAGGCGCCCGTCATTGCGGTAAGACCAGCCGTGGTACGGGCAACGGAAGTGGGAGGCATTGCCCATCTCTGCCCGGCAGACCTGCATGCCCCGGTGGAGGCACATGTTGAACAGGGCCCGGACCTCGCCCTTTTCGTCCCGAGAGATAATGAACGAGTCTTTGAGGACTCTGCGGACCACGTAGTCGCCAGCCTCGGGGACCTCCGACTCGTGGGCGACGAATAGCCAGCTGCGGCTGAAGAGACGCTCTTTCTCGAGTTCGAAGAGCTCTTTGTCGTTGTAGATATGTGCAGGGATCATGCCCTGCCGTACGTCCTCGAGGACGCCGTGGTGGTCTGCCATGGGAGAGCTCTTTCTCGATCATCGATCAGTCAGTCTGTAGAGCAGAGGGTCACTCTGTCGTGAAGAGGTTTCCGCATTTTGTGATCTACGTCAACCCCTCCCACTCTTCGTGCCAGGTACGGGTGGGTGCGGCAAGGGTTAGTGGCCGTTTTCGGGGGAGTCGGAGTCGCGGGCGGCGTTCTCTCCGCGGTCCAGCCTCGCTAGGGCGGCCATTTCCTCGGCAGTCAGGGAGAAATCGAACACCGAGATGTTCTCGACCAGCCATGCGGGTTTGGCGGCCTGCGGGATCGGGACGATTCCTTGCTGGACGTGCCAGCGGAGCAGAACCTGCGCCGGAGTCTTTGCTGTCCGTTGCGCGATCTGCACCACGATGGGGTGGTCGCGCAGTCCCGATTCGCGACCAATAGGGCTCCAGGCTTCGGTGATGATGCCCAGGTCCTGGTGCACTGCCCGCGCGGGTAGCCGTGCGAGATCGGGGCTGAGCTGGATCTGGTTCACGTCGGGAACCACGCCGGTCGCGGCAATGACCTTCTCCAGATGGTCCGGCTTGAAATTGGAGACACCGATCGCTTTGACCCGGCCTTCGTCTAGGAGCTTGACGAGGCCTCTCCATGCCTCGGTGTACTGGTCCAAGGCCGGCACGGGCCAGTGGCACATGAACATGTCCAGGTAGTCCAGGCCCAAGGCTTGGAGACTACGGTCGTAGGCCCGCTGCACACCGTCGACGCTGTGGGACTCCTTGTTGAACTTGCTGGAGACGAACAACTCTTCACGCGCAACGCCTGCCGTGCGGACGCCGCGTCCTACCGCGTCTTCATTGCGGTACTGGAACGCGGTGTCGACGAGCCGGTAGCCGCTTCGAATGGCGTAGCGGACGGCCGCTTCGCACTCTTCCCCCACTAGTGGCCAGGTGCCCAGACCTAGATGCGGAATGCTATGCCCGTGCCTCAGGTGGAGCCTCGGGACCGTTGCGGGGTCATTGCTTGGATGGGTTTCCGTCGTCATGGATATCCTCTCGTCAAAACGTTTCCCGTCGCCGGAGGCAAGCAGCGCGAGCTTTAGGTCTTTGCCGGTCAGACGACATCTTTGTTGGACCTCCAGGGGGTTGCGGCCGGGGTGATGATGAACAGGCCCGCGGCCAGCAGGGCCGCGGTCACCGGGGTGAGGGTGACCAGCCCGGCCATGGCCAGCGGTGAGAGGAAGAGCGCCGTGGCGCGGAAGGTGCCTGTTAGTGCTAGCGCGTCTCCGCGTTCTTCTGGGTGCACCATCTCCGCTGCGATGGCCGGACCGACGGTCTGCAGGACCCCGGCACCGATGCCGGAGATGGCCAGGGCAGCGGCCACCGGGACAGTCAGACCGGAAAACGGTCCCACTGCGGCCAGTCCCAGTCCTGTCATGATCATCCCGATGACCAGAGACGCCCTGACGCCGCGGCTGCGGACCCACCCGCTGACGGTACTGCCGACGAGAACGGCGGCGTTGGCGATAGACAGGAGGATGCCGATGACTGCAGCTGGTTGGCCTGCCAGGGACAGGGCGAGAGGGACGTAGGAGTCCAGAAGGCTTTTCCAGGTCCCTGCGCCTGTGTTCATCCAGCAGGCCACGTTGACACCGGGTCGTCGCCACAGACGGACGTCGCTGCCGGTGAGCGACGAAGGCCTGGCCGCGAACGGGGGAAACCTGATCAACAAGGCCGCGGGGACGACGGCGACGGAACCTGCGACGATCCCCATTATGAGCGGTAGCTCCACCGAGGCCTCCCAGAAATATCCGGCCACCGTGGGGCCGAGAAGCGCACCGATTCCCGCCGCCAGATTGACGTCCCGGAGGCCACTGACCGGTGCGGCGGATGTGCGAACGGCGTGGGTCTGGCTGCTGGTCCAGAAGAACGCCCGGGCTATTCCCTGGACCAACTGGGACGCGACAAAAAACACGACCGCGGGAGAAATCGCGAGCAGTGCGCACGAGATCGCGATCATCAGCCCGGATCCCACGAGGAAGAATTTGTCCGGAATCCGGCGCATCAACGCGCCCATGTACAGGCGGGTGATCAGCTGTGCGATGGCAGCCACGGCGACCAGCAGCCCGATCTCACTGGGGGTGTAGCCCGCATGCACACCCAATAGAGGGACGACAACGGACAAAGTGCCCAGCGCGAAGCTGAACAAGATGATGGCCAGCGCGCTCAAGGCCCTGTCACAGTTGACGGAGTCCATGTGCCTTCCCGAGGTGGTAACTCTTTCGCATAGACGTTCTCAGCGATCCACCGATCGATGCACTGGCCGATGAGCTTTCGTCACCGGTGTCCGTATACGGCGTCTCTACTGGCGGACATGCTGGAGGTAGGCGCTGGCGTCCTCAAGGCTCACGACGTCACCGTACTTGTTGTCGATGTCGAAGAGGCTTGCCAGGTGTGGCAGCTCTGCCCTGTCTCCCACGCCCTCCTCCACAACGACTGTGTGGAACCCGTAGGAGCACGCGTCCACAGCGGTGGCGCGGACGCATCCGCTGGTCGTGCATCCGAGGAGGATCACCGTGTCCACGCCCCGGGAGATCAGACGAGCTGCTAGATCGGTACCGAAGAAACAGGACGCGTATTTCTTGACCAGCAGCATCTCGTTCTCGCGACGACCCAGTCGCTCATCCAGCTCCACCCACTCGCTTCCCTCCACTAGCCAGCTGTTGGAAGGGATCTTGCGGATCCATTTGCCAGCCTCCTGGAGGTCCGCATCATAGGCGACCGTCGAGAAAACACATGGTCAGTGGCGTCGAGGTAGGCGGCATCGCGTAGGGCCGCCTCGAGGGCCCGGATATAGGGAAGGCGCAGTTCGGCAGCCATGCCCTCGAGGGTGGTCCGGGCCGCTCAGCGATCGGCCATTGCGGCTGCCACCCCTCCAACCGAGAGCGCGAGCGGAGAGAACCTGCTGAACGGCGCAGCCGGCCGCTAACGTCGGTGGTAGCACGTTCACGAACCGGGGCACAGGGCGTACCGGCCACCGTCGCCCGACGGAGTTCGTTCTCGAACGCGGTTGCCACCGCGTCCGGCGAAACTCCGTCGGTCACCGGCCGCGCCGCGGCAGCGATGGTTCGTCCACCAGGGGGTCGGAGACGGTGATGGCCCGCACCGGGCAGCTCGCGGCGGCCTCGAGCGCTAAGGCGCGGGTGCGGGGGCCACCGTCAACAGGCTCCAGAACGACGGCGACGCTTCGCTCGTCATCGAGGTCGAAGAGCTCGGGCGCGGTCACAACGCACGAGGCGAAGCCCTCACACCGCTCGAGGTCCACCGTAATTTTCATCATGTTCATCGTCCCTCCGTGGTTAAGTCATGGGCAGTCTGTTCGGCGGCGAAGCGCCGCATCGGATCGATCCTGAGCGCACCGGCCAGCTGCATGATCAGCAGTGGGTGGGCGCCCCTTTGATGGAGGGTGACCAGGTCACCATCCAGGACGGCCGCAAGATCGGCCAGCCGTACGCCTGCGAGGTCGGCCGCGAGATGGCCCGACTCTTCCGCAATGGAACGAAACTCCGGATCCCGGACGACCCGGCGGATGACCTGGTCCAGGGGTAAGTTCACGGTTCCTCCTCGGGGGCCAACCGAGCCAGCGCGATCCCGGTCGCCCAGTCCGGGACGGACTCGTATGCCAGGACGACCCCTCTCGGCCCACGGGCCGTCCGCTCACGCTCCGACACTCCCCAGCCCTCCTGACTGGACGCGGCGGCCATCGCGGTGACCCAGTTGCAGATCTCCGGGGCACCATTGCCGGCCTCAGCGAGGACGTCGGCGGTCTTCATGGCGAGGATCGCGCCGAGGTCCCCTGCGCGCACGTGCTGCAGGAACCGCTCGTCGAAGGCGGAGTTGATCTGACCCATCTCCGGCGTGCCGACCCAGTGGGAGAGCCCGCCGGTCCCGAGCACGACCACTGTTTCGGCTGCGGGCCGCCGCGTAATGACGTCGCGCAGCAGTTCCCCCAGTTGGGCGCTGCGCCACAGGGGTGGCAGAGGCTCGGTGTTGGCGTTCTGGAACACCGGGACCACCGGGATGTCCATCTCTGGTCGGATCAGGGTCAATGGTGCCATGAACGCATGGTCGATCTTCGGGTTGGCGGAGAACGCGAGGTCGAACCCGGCGGCCACCCCTTCGGAGAGCAGCTGGGCAGCGAAGGCGCCAGCAAGTGGGACCTCGGCGCTGGCCACTCCTCCATCGCCCCAACCGGTGGCTATCTCTCCGATTCCGACGCAAATCTGCGGAAAGCTGTCGTAGCTGAAGGATGTTAGGTGCTCGCTGCTGACGACGACGAGCACGTCAGGGGACAGCCGGTCAATTTCCGCACGCACCTGAGCGAAGGCCTGATGGACTGCGGCGTGCACGTCGTTGTCCGGTTGGAGCTTTCGGATCATCATCGCCGTGTGGGACGTCGCGTACGCACCTACCAGCCTGCCCATCAGCGGGCCGCCCGTTGCCGGTTGGTGGCCGGATCCGTGGGGCCGCCGTCGCCGTCGGTGCGCCCACCTCGGCGCCCCGCGGTGACCGAACGCAGGAACCCGCCGACGACAGCGTGGAATTCCGCCGGCTTCTCGAACTGCGGCCAGTGACCGGCGTCCTCCATCAGACGGAACGTTGCATCGGGAATGATCCGGCTGGCCGCCTCCCCCACCGGCCACGGCATGGTCGGGTTCTGCCGGGTCCACAGCACGAGCGTCGGGCAGTTGATCGTCGCGAGCCGCTCGGCGGTCAGCAGTTCCTCCGGCCGGGGCCGGGAGGTGAATGCGGCGACCATGTCACCGGCGGTGGCGGCGAAGTCCGGGCTGGCGTAGATCCGGTACCGGGTCTCCACCAGTTCGTCGGTGACCACGGACGGGTCATGGACCAGCCATTCCAGCCGAGTCCGGACCTTCTCCCGGGTCGGGGTGTCCAGAGCCTTGGTGGTAGCCTCCGCGACCTGCCGGCCGACGTTCTCGGTCAGCGTGGCACCGTCGGCGTCCACCTGCAGCCCCGCCCCGGTGACACTGACGAGCGAGGCGACCCGCTCGGGGTGGTGGACGGCGAGAAACGCCGCGACCCAGCCACCGAGAGACTGCCCGACCAGGTGGGCTCGCGAGGCGCCGATCTCGTCGAGGAAGCCGAGCACGTGCTCGGCGAGCGCGCGGATCGAGTACTCGATCTGCGGCTTGTCGGTGAAGCCGTGACCCAGCATGTCAATGGCATGCACGCGGAAGTCCCGGCCGAGGACGGCGATGTTGCGCACCCAGGTCTCGGCGTGCCCGCTCACGCCGTGCAGCAGGACTACCGGCTCACCGGCGCCTGCCTCGATGCTGCGGGTGCGGTAAGAGCTCGCCTGGCGGTACCGGACCTCGGTTCCCAGCAGGTCCACCCAGAACGAGTTCCCCTGGGGCTGGGCCATTCCCCCTTCAGTCCTCGTCACGTTGAGGCTCCTCTCTGTTCGGTCGTGCGGGATGGTCGGTCACTCCGGTCCGAACGGCTCGGAGAGCAATGTCGTGTAGGCCCTCTCGTCGAGCCAGGTGAGGCTCTCCAGCTGCAGCGCGTCAAGGAAGACCTCGCGGCCGGTGCGCAGGCTACGGATGGCCAGGCGAAGGTCGTTGCCGTCTCGGTCGGCGCGTACCCGCACCCGGGCGAACTCGTTGCTGACTACGAGCTCGCCGTCGGCAGAGCCGATGCGCAGCCAAGAACTCGGCTCAGGTGCGCCATCAGCCCCGACATCCCGACTGCCGTCGAGGTCAGCCGCCTGGGCCTCAGAAGAAGATGGAGATGGCACGGGGCAACACCCGGTGGTCGAAGAGCACGGTCCGTTCGGCGATCTTCCAGCTCTCACCGGAGGTCACGATCCGGTCGCGACGGGAGCCGACGAAGAACTGCTCGGAGTTGGCTCGCCGGGACTGGAAGACGATGAAGTTGCACTCCGCTACCAGGTCGCCGTCCGGCCCGGGGGTGACCAGGACGTTGCTGATGAAACGACGCGTCCGCGACCGCGGCTGCTCCGAGTGGGCAAGGCCACCGGCCAAGCGCTCCATCCGCTTGGCGAGGAAACGGGCGTCCTCCTCCATGAGCGACCACTCGCCGGGGACGTGGTCCCGGTGCTGCCGCACCTCACGGGTCTCCGTGATCGGCATCCAGTAATGGACATCCTCGGTGAACAGGTCGAGCCACTCGTCGTAGCGTTGCTCGTCGAGCATCTTGGCCTCGCTGTAGAGGAAGTCCTCGACGTCGCGGCGCAGATCGGTGAGGGAATTGGTCATTTCTGCTCTCCCGGGGTGGTCATGAGTTCGAGCCAGTAGCGATAGAAGTTGCGGTGGTTCTGCTCCGAATAGTGGGGCCCCAAATGGCCGGGGTATCCCTCCTCGTGGATCTCGCCCTCGTGCCCCAGGCCCATCGCGTAGTTGAAATCCCGGGTCTGGGAGACCACCCCGCGGGCGGACTCGGTGATTTGCTCGAAGTTCTCGCCATCGTCCTGGCCAAAGATCCCGGCCGCGGCGTTCTCCTGGGACATCTGGGTGCGGGCGAAGTCCTTGACCGACTGCGGCGCGTCGCGGTCGAAGAGCGCCGTCTGCCAGACCTCGATCTCACCCGGTCCCCTCGGGTGCCATTGGAAGAGCCCGAAGACGTGGAAGACGCCGAACTTGATCCATGACAGGTTCGGGAAGATATTGCCCTGACCGAGCCCGTGCATCTCCGCCTGCAGCGGGGAGACCCGGGCCTTGAGCCGCTCGTGCACGGCGTTGACGTACTCGATCGCCTCCGGCCCGAGGAACTGAGCCATCCCGACGTCGTTCTGATAGGCCCGGCCGGGCTTGCTGATGTCGCCCATCCCGTGGCCGTGGCCGAAGTATGCGATGTAGTCGCCGAGCGTGTCGTAATCGGGGAGGAAGCCGATCTGGAAGGCCGACCCATGTGTGTAGAGCACGTG
Source organism: Rhodococcus sp. GQ147 (assembly GCF_059759155.1). Lineage (NCBI taxonomy): Bacteria > Bacillati > Actinomycetota > Actinomycetes > Mycobacteriales > Nocardiaceae > Rhodococcus > Rhodococcus sp. GQ147. The sequence continues at coordinate 43,460 of NZ_JCAXDU010000026.1, read as the reverse complement.
GTAGTCGTCGCCGGCGAAGTTCTCCGCCGCCAGCTTCCAGTTGGCCTTGATCCGGAACTTCATCGTGGGGCCGATCACCTCGAGCCCGCCGAGCGGCGCCTCGAAGGCCAGGTCCAGATACCAGAGCTGGTCAGCGCCGAGGTAGTCCACCAGCGGGATGGCGTCCTCGTCCCAATTGGCGAAGATGAAACCCTTGTAGTTCTCCACCCGCGGAACGGCCTTCAGACCTAGCCGCGACTTGTCCAGCTCGCCATGGTAGACGGTATCTGCGCGCGGTACACCGATCAGATCGCCGTTGTTGCTGTAGGTCCAGCCGTGGTAGGGGCAGCGGAAGAACTTCGAGGACCCGGCGTCGGTGCTACACACGGCCATGCCCCGGTGGGCGCAGGAGTTGAGCATCACCCGGATCACTCCGTCCGCACCGCGAGTGGCGATCACAGGGTCCTCGCCCATGAAGTTCGTCAGGTAGTCGCCCGGCTCACTCAACTGGGACTCGTGGCCGATGAACAACCACGTCTTGGTGAATACCCGGTCCAATTCCTTGCGGTAGATTGCCTCGTCGACGAAGACCGTTCGGCTGACGGAACCCTCGTCGGGCTTCACCAGGTCGTGCAGTCCTGCGGCGGCCACGTCAACGGGGCGTTCGCTAATGCTGGTCATGAGCGGGTCCTCTCGGGGTCTGACGGGTTGCGTGAGGTGAGATGGGAGGGCGGACCCGAACGGCCCACCTGTAAGCGGATCGTCTGGGCGTCTGCGGTATCACTGAGCGCTGTCATTGCTGGTCCAACTGTTCTGGGCCCCGAGGTTTGCCATGCCCGCGGCGTACAGGGCGCCCTGCGCGTCGAAGGGGAGGTGGGCCACGCCGGCCCGCTCGTATGACGGGGTCGCGGCTTCCAGCCGGCTGTAGATCTCCTCCATGTCCGGAGGCAGCTCATGGTCCTGCCAGGCGGCGTAGTCCCCGTAGCCGTGGTCGTAGTTCCACTCCGGCACGTAGTAGAGGCGCCCGGACGTCCCCGCGCTGTCCTGGGCGGCGAGGAAGAGCGAGATCGGCAGCAGGTGCTCGGGAATCGCCGGGCGCATGAAGTAGGCAATGCCCTGCTCGTTGAAGGCCCGGGCGGTGGCGTCGAACCACGACGCTCGGGTGTGCCCCGGCATGATCGCGTTAACCGCGACCCCGTCGCCGCGCACTTCCTCGGCGAGGTAGAAGGTCAGCGCCATCACGGCGGCCTTGGTGGCCTGGTAAGGCATCTCGACCGTCCACGGGCGCAGCCCGTGGTAGCCGCCGCCGCCGGCGACGGCCAGGACGCCACTGCTGACGACGTTGACGATGCTGCCCCGCTGCTGGGCCCGCATCGGCTCGATGAACCGGCGGATGGCCTTCAGCGTGCCGAACACGTTGACGCCGAACATCACCTCCCAGTCGCGGTCGGTCGTGTCAAGGGTGTTCCGGTGGCCTGTGGGCGGGAAGAGGGTTTCGGAGACCAGAGACGCGTTGTTCACTAGGACGTCGACGGTCCCGAACCTGTCGATTACAGCGTCTCGGGCGGCGTCGAGGGCGGCGTCGTCGGTGATGTCCATGTCGACGGCCATGCCGCTGCCGTCCGACTCCAGCTGCTTGCGGAAGTCGTCAGCGTCGTCCCACGTCAGGTCCGCTGCAACGACCTTGGCGCCGGCGCGCAACAGTCCCTCGCAGAGGGAACGGCCGATGCCGCGGGCTCCACCGGTGACAACGATGACTCGACCCGCCACCTCGCCCTGCCACTCACCGAGTGCCCGCTCGACCAGCTGACGCTGCCGCGCAGTGGCCACGGTTCCTCCACCAGACTCCGACATCCAATTCTCCTCAAGTTGGGACGGCTTTCTGCATAGCAGTACACATAAGAGCGTATGACCCTCATCACAGGCTGTCTACGGGCTATTTTGGGATCGAGCTATTCACTGGTGAAACTAGGAGCCGTGCGTGGAGCTGCGTCAACTCAGGTATCTCGTTGCGGTGGCCCGCGAGGGGTCGTTCCTCCGCGCCGCCGCCACCCTCGACGTGCCGCAGCCCTCGCTGTGGCGTTCGATCAAGGCGCTGGAGGCGGAGCTGGGCATCGCCCTCTTCAAGAGGTCCGGCCGCGGAGTACAGCTCACCGGTGCCGGGAATCAATTGCTGCCCCGCGCCCATTACCTGCTGAATCGAGCGGAGTCGGTCTCCCAGTTTGCCCACGAACTCGCTCGCGGTCGAGCGGGCGTCGTCACGGTGGCCTGCGCATATCCGCACGTGCCACGGTTCCTCGCGCCCCTGATCGGCACCTTCCGGTCGGCGCATCCCGCTACCCACGTCGCCGTCCACGAGTACTCGGGCCTGCCCGCGATCGAACAGGTGCTTAACGGGGACGTCGATCTCGCGACGGGCCTCGGGCAGGCCGACCAGCGTCTTGCGGGCCACCAGCTCGGCGACGTGCGGCTGGCGGTGGTGACCTCCGACGACCACCCGTGGCGGGGCCGGAGCCACGTCTCGGTCGCTGAATTGCGTGGCCAGCCGGTGCTCACCGGGCCCGCCGATAGCCTCACCCGGCGCCTGCTGGAGCCGGCGCTGCGGGCAGGGGGCTTCGGGCTCGACATCACGTCGGAGAGCGTCAACGCCACCACCATCGTTGCGCTCGCCCGGGCAGGGCTGGGCGTGGCCGTCATCGCCGACGACAACCTCAGTGCCGACGACTCGGCCAGATGGCCAGTGCTGGTCGACGAGCACACCCCGATGAGCGCCCCGCTGTGGATCTACTGGTCACGCGAAGGAGGCATCGCCCCGGCGGTACGGTCCTTCGTGCGCCACGTCCAGGGGACCGGCAACCGGCTGGACCGGGACGGCGGGCAGCCCAGTCCAGCCTGAGGCCCAGCCGACCTCGGACTGACCACGCCGATCAGAGCAGGAGATGGTCGATCTCCTCCGCCGCAGCTACCAGCCGAGTGAGGATGTCCTGCTCGGTCGCCGAGCTCATGCGACTGAGCGGCAGCGAGGCGTTGACAGCCAACCGCGGAGAGCGGGTCGAGGCCAGTGCGACGGCGAGGGAGGCGACACCCTCCTCGTTCTCCTCCTTGCTCGACGCGAACCCCCGGGAACGGATCGTGCGCACCGCGTCGAGAAGCTCGGTCCGGGTGCCTAGCGAATGCGGGGTGAGCTGGATGAGCCGCTCGTCGGGATAAAGCAGATGTAGCTCATCGTCAGTCAGCATGGCCAACAGCGCCTTGCCGGTGGAAGTGCAATGGGCGGGCATGTTGCGCCCCAGCCGGTTGGCCACTGCACTCACTTACGCCTGGGAACTGGATGCAGGCAGGGGAAACACGACGTCAACTCTCCGAGGTGCTCATCCGACCCCATGGCAGCGGACGACTACTGTCCGAGTCGCGGTGCTTGAGGGGCCGAGTCGAGATGCGGGACCGTAAGCCTGAATCCACCGAACGATCAGCCGCGTAGCAGCGTGTCGAACTGAAGAAAGTGCCCCCTGAACTGGGAAGATTGGAGTTCTCACACAACAAATCCACCAGGTCACGAAAGGCACTTCCGGTGAAAGTGTCCCACAAGTTCATCGACGGCTCCGCCGTGTTCGACGAGGACAACCTCGTCTCGTGCGCCGGACTGGTCCCGGTCATGACACTGGCCGAACACACCCACCTGCCGGACCTGCTCACCGAGAAGGTCTCGATCACCACCACGAAGGTCACCTCCGGAGCGGCGAACCCGGCACCGAAACTGCTCACCCTGATCGCCGGGATGTGCGCCGGCGCCGACAGCATCGACGATATCGACCTGCTGCGCTCGGGCGGCATGCCACACCTGTTCGCAGGCGTCTATGCACCCTCGACTGTGGGAACGCTGCTGCGCGAGTTCAGCTTCGGTCATGCACGTCAGCTCGAATCCGTGCTCCGCGAACACCTGATCGCACTCACCGCCCGGGTCGAGATCCTGCCCGGTCTGGCCGAGCAGGCGTTCATCGACATCGACTCGCTGCTGCGCCCGGTCTACGACCGCGCCAAACAAGGCGCCTCCTACGGACACACGAAAATCGCCGGCAAACAGATCCTGCGCAAAGGCCTGTCCCCGCTGGCCACGACCATCAGCACAGCCGACTCCACACCGATCATCACCGGCATGCGACTACGCGCCGGGAAAGCCGGATCCGGTAAAGGTGCAGGTCGGATGGTTACTCAGGCCATCGTCACCGCCCGGGCAGCGGGCGCGGCCGGTGCCATCACGGCCTGCGGTGATTCCGCCTACGGCACCCGCTCGGTCATCGCGGCATGTCTGCGCGCGAAAGTGTGTTTCTCGCTCGTCCTGGCCAAGAACACCGCCGTCCAACGCGCGATCGACTCGATTCCCGACGAGGCGTGGACCGCGGTGAAATATCCCGGTGCCGTGCGTGACCCGGACACCGGTGCCTGGATCTCCGATGCCGAGGTCGCCGAAACCACTTACACCGCTTTCGCTTCCACCAGGACTCCGGTCACCGCCCGGTTGATCGTGCGCCGCGTCAAAGACGCCCGCTTCCCCGACGCGTTGTTTCCGGTGTGGCGATATCACCCGTTTTTCACCAACACCAGCGCCCACACCGTCGATGCTGATGTCACCCATCGCCGGCACGCGATCATCGAAACCGTCTTCGCCGACCTCATCGACGGGCCCCTGGCGCACATGCCGTCGGGGAGGTTCGGGGCGAATTCGGCATGGGTGCTCTGCGCGGCGATCGCCCACAATCTGCTGCGCGCGACCGGTGTTCTTGCAGGTGGTGGGCATTCGCGCGCCCGTGGGGCGACGCTACGCCGCAAGATCGTCAACCTTCCCGCCCGATTGTGTCGACCGCAACGAAGACCGATCTTGCGACTACCCACGCACTGGCCCTGGTCGGCTGCCTGGCTTCGACTGTGGGCCAACACCATCGGCCACAGTCCGCCCTCGACCACCTGAACACTGACCGACCCGCCGAGACGGCACGACCGGAGCCGCACCGTGGAAAAGCTGAGCAGACCAGCGGTTACTTCACGCCCTGAGCCCGCACTCGTCTGGAATCCAGATCCGGATCGACCTTCAAGGACTCATCGGTGGATTCAGGCTAAGGGCGGCTACTAGCCTCGATCTTTCGTGCGGGTGACGCGCCGTCCTGAGCAGTTCAGATTGGGTGCGGAAACCTGCGGATCCGGTGTGCGGCCACGATCGGTCACCCGACCCACACGACACAGCGAACACCACCCTGGCTTTGGCGTGTGGATGTGATCGCCGGTATCGAAGCCGCTCTGACCGTCGGCGCGGTGACCGCTGATGTCGTCGCGGTCGAAGCCCGCCGGCACGCGTCCTCGGAGGTCGGTGCGGGTGGGTCTGATTCAGGCCCTCATCTCGTTGCTCGTCTCCCCGGCCGGGAGCACGTGTGTCAAGGTGACCAGCTCGTCTTGCACGTCAACGGAGTCCTGTTTGACGATCGTCAAACAGCACACCCCTCCCGTCCCCGCCTGCTTCCGCTATCATGGGATTAGTTGAGATTGTTGTTTAATCATTAGGACTAAATCATGGACAGTTATAGCGAGTTGCGAGCGGCGGTAGTGGACGCCGGCGTCTACACCACGACGATGGAAACGCTGAAGCGGATCCAGGACGCGGGACGACTGGGGATCCACGTCCGGTCCGCCATCAGCCGGGCCTTGGCCTCCCACGGGATCGGGCACCTTCCTGCCGAGTTGCCACCCAATCAGGACGACGAGGTCCGCCTCTACTTGCTCGGCACCCCCATCGCCGATGTGGTGAGAGCCGTCCTGACTCCCAGTGAGCGTGGGGATGCGATGTTGCGTTCCGTGGGCTCGTCCGATGCTCAGGAAAAGCTCGCGGTCATCCGCGATATCGTGTGCGGTTCCTCCACTGAAGGAGCGTGACGTGACGGCAGCTGCCGAGGATGTGGGGGCGGGCCGTGCATGTCTTCGTTGACGAGTCCAAGCGCGACGACTACCTCCTCTGCGCGGTGACCGTCGTACCGTCCGGCGTGGACGAGATGCGCAAACGGATGAGAGAGCTGTGCCCCAAGGGAAGCAGCCGAATCCACATGAAGTCCGTGGACAGAAAGACAGCACCCAAGATCGTGACCGAGGTCGCGAAGTTGAATGCCGACAGTCGCCTCTATGTGGTCAAGTCACGCAAGCTTTCCGAACGCGAGGCGCGGGACCTCACGCTCACTGCAGCGGCTCACGATTTGGTGGAGCTGTCGGCACGTCGTGTGGTCATCGAGTCGTGCGATCAAGATCGAGAAGACAATCGGGTGATCCGGCAGGCGGTAGGTCCGCATGCCCCGTTCGAGTACCTTCACGATCGTCCGAACAATCCGTTGCTGTGGCTTCCCGATGTTCACGCGTGGGCGTGGGGCCGGGGTGGGTCCATCCGCCGCAAGATCGAGCACCGCATCGAGGTCATCACCCTCTGAGATACGCGAAGGCCCTCTCCGGATGGAGAGGGCCTTCGCTACGTGGGATGGGCACGCAAGGCTGGAAACCACCTGGTGGAGCTGCCCCGAGGGGTACTTACGCTCCGGAGACCTCCTACACGAACCACTTCCCTCGACTACTGCCTCGGGCACCACGAACTGTACCACTTTTGTGCCGTTCCAGTACTGCTCCTGTCCTAGTTCAGCGCTACCCGGACAGCATCGCTGTGGGCGATTGATCAGTCCGTTTCGAACCCGGCCTGGTCGAATTTGAGGACGGTGGCGTTCTCGCTGACCGTGCGGATTTTGTTCTCGTCGAATCCGTTCGGGGTAGTGGCGGTGATCTCGATCCGGACTTCGAGGTGGACACCGTCTGCGGCGGCGAGGTGTTGGATGATCTCGTTGGTGATCTTGTTGAAGTCGCGGGCGTAGAAGTCCGGGTGCAGGGCGGTGGACCCGAAGAATCGGGTTTTCGCCCCCGGAGTGGTACCTCCAGTTTCACTGCGGCTACCCGTGCGTGTGGCCGTGGTGGTCTGAACCGTCGCACCAGAGGCCGGTGTCGTCTCCTCGTCACCCGCGGGCGAGTCACTTTCGTGCTGGGAGTCGCTCTCGCCCTGGGTTGCCTCGTATTCGGCGAGTTCGCGTTCGCGTTGTGCCTCGGCTCGCTCAGGCTGGACCAGCAGCATCGCGTCGGTGATCTGCGGCGGGGTTGCTTGCTCGGAGGGCAGTACCAGTCCGAGATAGTTCTGGCCGTCCCAGTCGGCAGCGAGAGCGAAGCCGGTCTGTTGCCAGATCATCTCGTCGAAGACCGTCAGCACCCCGTTCTCGAGGACTGTGCGATCGCGTAGTCGCGCCAGATAGGGGTAGGTGGTGTAGTAGTTCCACAGTTGGCCGACGCTGATGTGTCCGTCGCGGTCCCACGCGGGCTTGAGCGGGCCGGACAGATCGTGCCGGATCAGGCTGGCGCTGCGCTGCAGGGTCAGTAGCGATTCGTTGCGTAATTTCGCCGCTGCTCGTGCGGCCAGATCGGTGGTGGTCCCATCGGCTTTGAACGCCTCGATTTGGAGTTGCTGCTTCGTGGAGTCGAATTCAGTGGGCACGAGCACCCAGTGGTAGGTCTGCAGGAGTCGATCGGCGACGGCTTGCTCGTGGGTAGCGACCCGGTCGACGGCTTGCTGACGCTGCGCGGCGGTCAGGTTCAGGTCCTTGTCGGCGTTGTCGCGGATGTAGGACCAGGCCAGAAAGTCCCGGACGGCGCTGTCGAGTTCGGTCCAGCGGGCTTCATCCGCGGCAAGGAACGCGAGCATGTTGCGATGGGTGCGGGCGGCGCTGCCGCGGTGCTCGACCACCTCTCGCGCCCAGATCGCCGCCGGCGAATCTGTCTTCGCTTTGCGGTTGTGCAGATACGCCGGGGGCACGATCACCAGCCGTGCTTCCTGCACGTCCGGTACGTCGGCCGAGGACTCGGGGGCGACGTGCACGCCGGCGAAGCCGTCCGACGCGGTCTTGCGGTGCTCTTGCAGTCGGCGCACGACTTCGGCCCAGACGTCCTCCTTGTGGAGGCGTTCGGCATGGTCGCGGGCGGTGCGGGTGGTGTTGGCCTGGGTGTCGTACCAGTACAGCGACCCGGAGTTGTAGAAGTAGGTGGCGGTATTGGCCAGGTGGTTCAGCGCCGAATGGAAGTTGCCCGGCACATCCCCGGGAAGGGCGGTGCCGAGGAAGATCCGTTGCTTGTCCAGACCCTTGTGCGCAGAGGTAAGCGTCGGGGTCGCGCCCATAAAGACGGTGCGGGCCAGACGTTGGGTGGTCAGGCGCTGGCCGAGCAGCTGGTTGGTGTTGTCGACCTGGGCGGGAGCGGAGTTCGGTCCGTCGACGTCGGTGTCGATCAGCGCCTTCCACTGGTCGTCGAGGTACTGGGTGAGTTCGGTGACGACCTTGTCGGCGCGTAGCGGGATCGAGCCGGGCATGATCAACGGGGCGGTGTCGTTCTCGCGCCAGAGCTGACCGACGATGACGTTCATCAACCGCAGGACACCGCGGGTGCGCTGGAAGCGTTCGAGGGTGGACCAGTCCTGGTAGAGCCGGTCGAACAGCTCCGGGTGAATCGGATAGGAGCGGCGGATGCGTTCTTCGTAGTCGAGTTCGCGGACCTCACGGGGAAAGTCGCTGCTGTTCTTGACGTAGAACGCCACCATGGCCTTGGCGGTAGCGTTGATCTTTGCCAGGGCGGTGCTGTCCGGGGTTTCGAACAACCGGCGCCGGACGATGTGGAAGCTCTCCTCGGCGTTGGCAGCGCGCCACTGCTCAGCGACACGACCGACCGCCTTGCGCAGCATCTTCAATGCTTCGCGGCCGTTCTGTCCCCCGACTTCTTCCTCGTCACCGACGTACTCGCCATCCTTCATCTCCGCCGAGGCAGGGATGGAAATCAGCACCAACGTGCCGGGCACAGCCTTGGCCGCCTCGGTCAGGGCTTGGGCGAAGGTGAACTGGGCATCGAAGGTGCCGTCAGGCAGCTCCTCGTGGCCGAACAACAGACGCGCATAGGCGACCCATTCGTCGATGAGGATCACCGACGGGCCGAACCGCAGAAACAGCTCGCGCAGTGCTTCACCGCTGGGATTGAGCCGGTTGGTGTCGGATTCGGCGACCATCGCATAGCCTTCGGCGCCGCCGAGATGCCAGGCCAGCAGACCACCGATGGTGTTAATGCGGGTGCCGTCGGGCATCACCTTCACCGCACCAGCCTTGATCTGGGTGCCTACCAGCGCCACCCGCCGTGCAGCGGGAAGCGCGGTGCCAGCGAGCAAATCCTGGACTTCCTGCGGATAGTCCACCAGCGGCCGCCCGGACGCCAGATGCCATACCGCCAGCATGGAGTGGGTCTTGCCGCCACCGAAGTTGGTTTGCAGGTTGATGATCGGCGCAGCGTTGGGGTCGCCGGACAGGCGCCGCATTGCGGGGACGAGTAGATCTTTCAAGCCTTCGGTCAGGTAGGTGCGGGCGAAGAACTCCACCGGATCGGTGTATTCGGGGTCGCCTTCACCTCGGGAGACCATCGCCAGGTCTGCGGCGAATTCGGCGGCGTGGAAATTGCCGCTCTGCACATCCTGATGCGGGCTGAGCACCAGCCGCCACGGTTCGAGACCGTCGGCGCCGATCTCCGCTGCCGCGGAGGTCTTGACGACCTTGCGGTCCTGCTTTTCGGAGCTCAGGCGCATCAGCTCGATCCGTGAGCGTCGGGCCTCATCGGCCTGGTCCGGAGCTCCTATCGCGCGGAGGAACCGCTCTGCGGTATCGAGGGCTCGGTAGGCATCGTCGGCGGTGAACGATCCGTTGTGCGCCCAGGTGTTGCGCACATCCCGCAGTTCGGTGGCCCAGGACTGTTCGGTACGGGAGAGGTGATCGGTGAACGGATACCAGCCTTTTTGGATCTGGTTGGGGATCTGTTCGGTGATCATCCGCAGGCCGTTCTGCGGGTCGGTGCGCACATAGGTCTTCGACGCTCCGGCGCCCTTGGTCTTGTCCCGCGCCGCCAACAGCGCTGTCCAGTCCCCACCCTCCAGTTTCTTGGCCAGCACGTAGGTGTGGAACTCGTCCAGCGCGGGACCGAGAAGCTCAAAGATCCGACCGATCCGGTCGCGGTTGCTCACAGCCATGACAAGGTTCCTTCTACGTATCCAGCATCAGCTGGGTCGATGCGGTGCGGGACTCGGCGACGATGTCGTTCCAGGCCGTACCGAGAGAGTTGAACTCGATCGCAATCTGGGTACGCTTGGCGTCCTCGGCGATGGTGAACAGCAGGAACGCCAACTCCTTACACAGGTCCCGATCGATAGACTCCGGCACCCGCGACAACAAGGCCGCAGCAGCCGGCACCCCCTTCTCCGTCAGAGCGCGAGACAGGTGCATGACCACTTCCCACGTGCTGATGTGCGGGTCGGTAGCCGGGTCGTACTCCCCGTCCGCATAGACACCCCCCAACGCGGCAGGGGAGAGCAGCGCGACTTTTCCAGCACGGCTGGTGAGGATGCCGGACCGCTCTAAGTGCTCGAGGGAAGCGTTGCGGGCACGGGCCATATTGTCGGCGTCACCGAACGTTCCCGCATCGAAGCCGTGCTGACGGAACCATGCGATTGCGAACCGAGTGTCGGAGTCGAAGTCACCTTCTTGCTCGGCGAGTACCTCGTCGAGAATCTCGTTGATTCGAGCTAGTGCCGCCCGCACCGTCATCTTCGAACCGTCATCAGTCAACACGCCTGCAAAACGTGAAAATACCGCCATTCCAGGCCCGATCGCCGCCTGGGGCAGATCCACTGGGGCGATAGCGCCTTGCTGCAGTTCACGCAACGCGTCAGGCAGTTCGTCCTTGAGTGCATTGATGAATCCCCGACGATCGAGCGTGGTCGCGTTCTCGGGACGGGGTCGCAGCGCTAGGACGATAGAAGAAGCGAGGGCATTCGTGCCCTGCGATAACATGCGGTTCCCCAATTCGCTGCGCATCGGCCACGTAGCAGTAATGGCCCAACCAGAACGAACCATGCCCTCCAACAGAGTTTCCCAACCAGTAGATGCTTCCCCGCTATCGTTGGTGTCCTGCTGCTTGAAGGCGTAGTACACGGTAATTGGGTAGTCCGGTAGGGCCACCTCTCGTGCACGTCGGAAGACTTCGCGGAATCCGTCTTCGAAGAACTTGTGTGCTCCCTCCCTGCCGTTATGGCGGTAAGGATTGGCTACGAGTTCTTCCGCTTTAGGAACCAGCATGGTGCTGAGAAGATTTGGGTGGACAGGTCGCAGAGATCGGCGAAGCCATACGTAGAAGAAGTCGGACAGATCGGAATATCCGATGTTGTCGTAGTAAGGCGGGTCGGTGGAGAGAAGAACCGGTTGGCCAACTGATACCTGAGCATCAGCCTGTCTCGCTACTCCGGGTTTTCCCGATGGTCCCTTGTCGAGTACTCGACTCACCCAAAGAAGGTCCTCAAGATAGTCGCCACCCGAACCTCCCCATGGGTTGGACTCAGCAAAATCCCAGCTCATCGGCAGAGCTTGGCGTGCAAATACGCTGCGAACGGCTTCCATCTTGGGGCTCGAATCCCAGGAGCAAATTGTCGAGGACTTGTTGGTCATCCGACTGATCGCGAATCCCAAGTACGTCGCTACTGCGTCCGCGTACGCTGCTGCGCCGGTGCCGCCAGATTCCAGTCGCTCGCCTTTGGTCACACCAGCAGCAAGTGCGTCTGCAAGAACGTGTTCCCGCGCTTCAGTAACAAGCTCGCTGAAAGTCGTGAGTGCGGTGAGCTGACGGGGAGTAAACAAGTCAGCGAACGTTGTCATCCCGTAGTTGGGTGTCTTGAAGTCCCGCGGATTGTTCGCCAAGTCGCCGTCTGGCACGTCCTCTGGACGGTCAACGTGCGCTGCCACTTCATGCTCCGGCGTGGGCTTCAGGTAGATTCGGGTGCGCTTTCCTTCAGCCGCGATTGCCATGAGCTGTGCACCCATACGCCCAGCCCGTCCTTCTGCGCGGATGTATTTCAGATCGACAGCGGCACCGCACCCGATACACACGGCGCCGGCGCGTCCCACTGTGCCGTCGGTGTCCTTGGTGGGTGCCTTCTTCGGATCATGGCCGATGTTGAATTCGACCTTGCCGTCTACAACCGTGGGGACGACGTAGGCTTCCTTGTTCTTTTTCTTGCCGAGCCACCACTTGCTTGTCAGCGGCATGGCGATGCCACAGGCGGGGTTGGGGCAGGTGACGGTGCGCGCCCAGATCCATGCAATGACGTTGGCTTCTGATCCATCCGGCAATGACGCCCTTGGGTAGAGGTAACCGATGCGTTTTTCGGCCTCGTCGCGCATCCACTGTCCATAGCGGCGGACGTCTTCGGCGAGTCCAGTGGCACGCGGCCAGGTAGTGATCTGCGCGTCTGCCGCCCCCGGGAACACGGGTGGACGTCCGGCAAACTTCGGAGGAATCTCGATCAGCGCTTTGTTGATGAGCACTGCGACCGGGTTGAGGTCAGAAGCGTGCGCTTCGAGACCAAGACGCTGCGCTTCGAGGGGAATTGACCCTCCTCCCGCGAAGGGGTCGAGGATCGAAGGGGGATTACCTGCGGTGGAAGCGAGGATCTCTTCACGCGCTCTACGTAGCAGGTTCTCGTCGCCGGCGTTTTCCCACACCACCAACTGTTCGATGATTTCGTGCAGGCGTCTGCGTTCCCGGTCGACGGCCTCGTCGGTAGGAAATCGATCAGGAAAGGAGGACGGATCGTCAACGAGTTGCGCGAAGAGCACAGCGCGGGCGGTAGCCAGGGGCTTACGGGACCACCACAGATGCAGGGTAGACGGGTGACCGTGGCGGATCGACTTCTCGCGAGCCGATTCGGCGTTGATCTTCTCCAGCGGCAGCGCGACCTCGATGAGCTTGCGACGAGGAACAGCGGGGGTGTCGGCAATCACGAGGCGGGGTCCTTCTCTACGTACATCGGTGCTACGGGAGCGTGGTTACGGGAAACAGTAGTGGCCGGGCGTGCCAGGATCCGGCAGCGGTGCCCGATCAGGCCGGGACGGTGAGGCTGCTAGGAGGGTGGTCCGCCTTTCGCCCAGGTCTTGGCCCAGTGCAGGCGTACCTCGGTGGCAGCAAGATCGCCCAGGTCGATGCGGCGGAACGGCTCATGCACATACCGCAGCTGGTCGTGGTCGGGACCGCGGTCGCTGACCGAGACCATGGCAAGGCGGTGACGGTCAGGGACGTTCTTGCCGTAGAGGACTTCGTTGAAGGTGACGGTGAAGTCCTCGGATCCTTCGATGCGGCCCTTGACCTCGATGAACACGTAATGCCCGTCCTGCGGGTCGAGGGAGCGGATGTCGTAGCCCTTGTTGTTGTGCGGCATCTCCTCCGGGATGCGTCCGAGGGCGTGTTCGGCGGCGAGGACCTTGTCGACGGCGCGGCGTTCGATGCGAGCCGTTTCCTTGGCATACCGGGCGGGGGCGCCGGGCAGCATCCCAGCGGGGATGACCAGCACCGCGCCGGCGATCTGCGGGGGTTTGGCTGCCAGGCGGGATTGCAGGTCGAGTTCGGTGGTGCGGGCGGTGAGGCGGGTTTCGAGGTCGCGGGCGCGGGCCTCGAGCCGGTCGGGGCTGTGCCGGGGTTTGGCGTGCCGGCCCTGGGTGCGGGTGGCCAGGACGTCGCGTAGGCGGGCGGCTTCGCTGTCGAGATAGTTGATCTGCTGGGTGAGGCGTTTGTGCACCGCAGCTCGGGTCTTGTCGAGCAGCGGCAGGACGCGGTCTTTGACCTGGGCGAGATGTTCGGGTTGGGCGTGGGTGATGGCCCAGGTGGCGGCGAGTTGCTCGACCCCGCCGGCAAGCCAGCTACGGCCGAGGACCTCGTCGGCGATGGTGCGTGCCTCGGAGGGAAGAGGCTGTAGGTCCAGATAGGGCGCCGGCCCGCACAAGGTGGCGGTGCCATCGGGGGTGAGGGTGATGAAGTCGAAACGCTTGGACACCACCACGCTGGTGCCGTCGCTGATCTCACCGGTCACCGCCACGATCAACCGGGGGTGTTCGGCCGGATCGTGCGGGTCGAACAGCACGGTTCCGGTCTCCAGCGCCTGCTGGTGGGTTTCGATAGTGGCGTCGAGAACGGTGTCGAGCAGCGGGTGGCCGGGGGCGAGGAGTTCGGCGCGTGGTGCGGTGGGCTCGCCCAGGTCGATGCGGTCGGGATCGAAGGTGACCCGCTGATAGCGCGAGACGATCGGCACCGCCGCGCCCGGGCGTTGCCGGGCCCGCACAGTCGCGGGGACGTGGGTGATCTCGAACCGCCCTGCTTCCCGGCGAGGCAGGCGACCTCCGAGACGAGAGAACGCATCGTGGAAGAACGCGGCGATGTAATGCGGCTGCAGCCGCCGGGCGCGAGCTTCGTCCATCTCGCGGCGCAGCCGGTCGAGTTCGTGCGGAGCCAGGGCTTCATGCGCCAGGGCGCGTTCTTCGAGCAGGGTGTCCAGACCGCGGGAGACTTCGGCATCGACGACCTGGTCGAGAGCGGCCAGACGGGCCGGGTCATCGCCGTAGCGGATCGCATCGAGCAACAACGCGCGCAGCGGTCGGTCGGTGAAGGCATCGCCGAGGACATCGAACAACCGGCCACCGTAGGCACGACGCTGGGTTTCCATCTTCTCGAGCAGCCGGGTGAACACGTGCCCTTCGCGGGTGCCGTCGGCGACGAGATTCCACAGCCGGCAGGTGTTGCGCTGGCCGATACGGTGGATCCGCCCAAAGCGCTGCTCGAGCCGGTTGGGATTCCACGGCAGGTCGTAGTTGATCATCAGATGGGCGGCCTGCAGGTTCAACCCTTCCCCGGCCGCATCGGTGGCGATGAGCACCTGGGTATCGGGATCGTGGGTGAACTGTTCACGGATCGTACGGCGGTCCTCGCGACGGGTACTGCCGTGGATGGTGACCACCGCGTCTTCACGACCGAGGATGTTGCGGATCTGGGCAGTCAGATAGTCCAGGGTGTCGCGGTGTTCGGTGAACACGATCAGCTTGCGCGGGGCACCCTGGGCATCGCGCAGCAGATTCCGGTCCAGCAGCAGCGAGCGTAGTTCGGCCCATTTGCGGTCCTCGCCGGAGTCGCGGACCTGCTCGGCGAGGGCGACGAGCACCCCGAGGCGGGCGATTTCGATGTCGAGTTCGGCGACGGTCTGCGCCGCAGTGGCGGCGTCGACGACCTGCTCTTCCATCTCTTCGCGTTCACTGGCGTCGTACTCGTCCGGATCGTCGAAGTCGATCCCGGTCAGGGCGAAGTCGTCGACCCGGCTCGTCGGGGTGGGGGTGAGCAGGTCGCGGCGTTTGGCGCCGAGGCGTTCGCGGCGGCGTTGCAGCGAGCGGACGATCGCGTGCGGGGAGGACGCCAGGCGCCGTTGCAGCACGGTCAGGGCGAAGCCGACGGTGCGGGCGCGGGGGTTATCGGCGCCGAGCCGGTCGGCGCGGTTCATCTCCTCGCGCACGTAGCGGGTGACCTCGTCGTAGAGCTGGCGTTCGCCGTCGGAGAGGGTGTACGGCACGGTCTCGGCGATGCGTTCGGGGAACAGTGGGGTGCCGTCGAAGGTGAGGAGCTCTTCTTTGACCATGCGGCGCATCAGCCCGGAGGTGTCGGTGGTGTGCGCGCCGGAGCGGTATTCGCCTTCGAACCGGTCGGGGTCGAGCAGTGCCATGAACGCCTGGAAGCTGGTTTCGTTGCCGTTGTGGGGGGTGGCGGTCATCAGCAGCAGGTGCCGGGTGATCTGCCCGAGGCGCTGGCCGAGCTGGTAGCGGCGGGTGACGTCGAGTTCGCCGCCGTACCAGGTGGCCGACATGCGGTGTGCCTCGTCGACGACCACCAGATCCCAGTCGCTGGTGTCGAGCAAGGCGAGCAGGTCGTCGTTGCGGGCGAGCTGGTCCATCCGGGCGATCAGCAGCGGATAGCGTTCGAAGGGGTTCGCGTCCGGGCTCGAGGCGATCATCTCGCGCGAGAGCAGCTGGGCGTCGATGCCGAATTTGGTGGCCAGCTCGTCCTGCCACTGCTCGACCAGCGAGCCGGGTGCGACGATCAACATGCGGGTCAGGTCCCCGCGCAGCATCAGTTCTTTCGCGTAGAGCCCGGCCATGATCGTCTTGCCGGCGCCGGGGTCGTCGGCGAGGACGAACCGCAGCGGGGTGCGGGGCAGCAGCTCGCCGTAGACGGCACGGATCTGGTGCGGCAAAGGATCGACCGCGCTGGAGGAGACCGCCACCATCGGATCGTGCAGGCCGGCCATGCGAATACGCAGCGCTTCGGCGGCGAGGCGGAACTCGGCCGGATCGGCATCGAACGACCACCGGGCCTGCGGTGTCTCGATCCGCAGCCGTTCCTCATCGGTCCGATAGAGCAATTGTTGACCCAGACCGCCAGCGGTGTCCTTGAAGGTCACCGTCACCGCGTCCGGGCCGTGCCGGTCGACATCGACCAAGGTGACGGGACCGGGTTGCACACCACGAAGCACCTGGCCACGGTCGAGATCCTCGAGCCGCACCGGCATCCCTACCGGTGATGAAGCTGCCACCGTCCTGTCACTCTCCCCTGCGTTGTCGCCTTACAGATGTGATCGTTTGCGGGGCGAAGAATGCCACACATCACTTTTATCGTTCTGGGCTCGGGAACCTTTGGGTAGCGGGCACGGCGTGCATGGAATGACGAGGTTCGTGACGTGGGCCGAGCGGATTCATCCGCCAGACGTGCAGGAGTCTGCATCCTGGAGGGCATATGTCGGAAGTGTCTGAGATGCTCCAGTTGCCGAGATGGTTCTGAAGGGATGAGCATGGCCATTTTCTATTTCGATATCGGTGGTTCACCGATTGCGTTCCGGCGGATGGAAGGGGACAAGTTCCTCTTTGACAAGCGCGGAAAGTGGATCGGATGGTTCCCCTGGGGGGATGCCGATGCCGTCGACAAGAAGGGGAAGTACTTGGGGACGGTGGTAGGTAATCGGCTTCTGCACCGCACGTTTCAACCCTATCGCGGATACCCGGGATACCCCGGATACCCTGGGTACGCTGGTTATCCGGGGTATCCCGGTCACGCCGGTCATGCCGGGTACCAGAGCGGATTCAAAGATGTCGACCCCAGTCGACTGCAGGGATAGGGGTAAGTCCCGGAGAGTGGCGGGAATCGGGGACTGCCCCCGCCCCGGGATCTCGTGCGCACACGGGGCGCGCTCCCTCTGATTGGCACAATACGGGGTGTGACGATCACACGCGCCAAACTTGTCGAGACGTATGGACAGGCGATCCTGTCCGGGAATGCCGCCGTCTTTGTGGGCGCGGGCCTCTCGCGGGCTGCTGGGTATCCGGACTGGGGTTCACTACTGAAGCCGATGCAAGATCGCTGTGATATTCCGGGCCACGCCGATCTGCCGTTGGTCGCCGAGTACATCGCACTGGACCGTGGAAACGGCGGCCGCGACGCGCTGGAGACCCACATCCTCACTACCATGATCGAGATTCCACCCGAACCGACATCGAGCCACCGGGATCTGCGACGTCTCGACATCAAGGAGATTTGGACTACCAACTACGACCGATTGCTGGAAACTGCCATTCCCGAGGCCGTCGTCGTGGCTGGAGAGAACCACGTTCATAACATTGCCTCGCGCCGGCGAGCGATCATCAAGATGCACGGCAGCATCGACGACCGTAATAAGTGGGAACTCCAGCCTGTCATCACACGTACCGATTACGAACGCTACGAACTGGCGCATCCTCGCACTTGGACCGTGCTCCGATCGTCGTACATGAGCCGCACCATGCTCTTCCTGGGATTCAGTTTCACCGACCCCAACATCGAGATACTCCTCCGCCTTGCCCGCACCCTGGGGACCGCATCCGCCGACCGCCACATCGCCGTGATGAAACCCCCTAATGGTGCCGATGACACACCGGAAGACCTACGCCGGTATCGACTCCAGGCCGCCGACCTCGAGAACAGCGGCGTCACCGTCTGCGAGATCAACGATCACGACGAGATCCCTGATCTGCTCGCCGAGCTGGTGCTGCGTACCCGCCCGCCACACCTGTTCGTCTCGGGCAGCAGCAGAATCGAAAACGCAACGCCGGAGCAAGACGAAGAGATCTTGGGCCCCTGGTGCGCAGCGCTCGCTGCCACCCTCGTCGATGAATCGACATGGACAATCGCCAGCCTCGGTGGCCCGGCCGGCTGGTACACCTCGCGGGACGTCGCGCGGATGCGGCGGAAGGAAGGGACCTACGACCCCAGCAAACTTATGATCCATTTTCGTGGGAAGGACGAACCCCCTGTGGTGCCGCCAGAGAGAGTCGGGACCTCCATTTACTCCGATCTCCCGCGCAAGGAACTCGTCACAAGTGTCCTGGACGACTGTCGGGCGCTCGTTGCCATCCGTGGGGGCGCACGAACCGCCGAGGAGATCGGTTGGGCGGCAGATCGACGGGTCGCGGTGATTCCTATCGCCGCCGCCGGTGGCGCCGCACGTGAGTACTGGGAAGCTCACAGGGGCAACCCTCCAACTATCGGCAGCCGTGCCACCGAGCGCGCGACGTGGGAGAGGCTCAACGATGCCGACCCGACCATCACCGCCCGCGCCGCAAAATCCCTGATCAAGCAGGCCATGTACGAGTCACAATCCACTTCGTGATGCGTGTCGTACAGCCCTCGTACCATGACTGTCATGGAGGATGACAACCTGCGGCAGGCCGCGATCGTGGTGGCTTCTCTCGAGCTGCTCCCGGCACAGCCCAGCGATCTCACCTACATTTTGCGCGACCCCGCCCAGTTCCGCGCTCTGCTGGATCCGAGTCTCCTGGATCCGAGCAATAGATCGTCGGATTCTGAGCTGGTCCGATACCTCCATGACAGCCTAGATCACGCGCGAATCGAATACTGGCACAAGCAGATCGACATTTTGGCCAGGGATGGCGTCGCCCGGCCCCTCCTGTCCTCGGACACCTGCGATGCCCCGGGCTACCCGGCACGGCTTGCCGAGTGCTGGGACGCACCTCCGATATTGTTCGCCACCGCAGCCCTGGACCGTGAATCCTCCTCCGTAGCAATCATCGGTAGCAGATCCGCCGGTACAGAAGTCATCCGTGACACCCACGAGCTGGCCGCAGATCTCGCGGCCACCGGAACGACGATCGTGTCCGGTTTGGCCCTCGGCGTTGACGCCGCCGCACACGAAGGAGCACTGGCAGCGGACGGAGCCACCGTCGCTGTGATGGGGACCGGTATCACCCGCATCTACCCCGAGCAGAACATCGATCTGGCTCACCGGATACGCAAGAACGGGGTGTTGGTATCGCAGTTCGCGCCGTATGCCCCGAGAACTCGCACCTCGTTCCTGCGCCGCAATCACGTGATCGCCGGCCTCAGCGATATCAGCATCATCATGTCCGGTGAGTCCCGTAGCGGCAGCCGACACGAGATCGAGCAAGCCATCGGATACGGCCGACCAGTCCTGATGTGGTCACCCGCCCTCGAACACCAAGATTGGGCGCAGAAGCTCGCCGACGGCGGCAAAGCTTCCTTTATCACCAGCGCTGAGGAGGTTCGGCGCACGCTCGACGGGATCGACCAGTGATCGAGCACATCGATCCGCATCTTTGGGAATTGTCCGAGAAGGCAATCCCCGAATTGGTACCGCCTCCCACCGATGGTCAGCCTGAAACCTGCTGGCGCTGTCGCACGTGGACGGAATGGACGACTGGGGAATGCTGGAACTGCGCGAAGAATAGGAAGACCCTAGGCGTGCCAGCACCACCGCTGGACATGATCTCGTTGTACAACAAGCCATCACAGCTACGCGAATGGCTGACCTGCTACAAGGGCCGTATCGACGAAAGTGAACCCTTTATCCCCGAGTACGTCGACGTCGTCAAAGCACTGATCGCCAGGTTCCTGTACGAACACGGTGCGCGCATACAAGCACGAAGTTCGGTTGACGTGATCACGGTCGTCCCCTCGTCTAGTCGGACGGGCCCACACCCACTCGAGACCATCCTTCGAGACCTGCCACTGCAGGTTCCCGTAGTAACCCTGCTACGCCGTGGATCAGGAACGTTGTCGTTCAACAAGCCGTCCACTGACGGATTCGTCTCCGTGGACGGCCCCACCCGGCGGGTCCTACTCGTAGACGACGTGTGCACCACCGGTGCCCGTATCAACAGCGCCGCGTATGCACTCGACGCTGCCGGGCATCACCTTGCCGGTCACTTTGTGGTCGCCCGCCGTGTCAACGTCGGCTACAAGAACACCCCGGCATTCTGGGCAGGACAGAAGGCAAAACAGTTCTCCTGGGAACAGAGCCCGTTGGTCAACAGCCAGCATCCGGGTACACAGATCGAGGCATGACCGCTGACGCCACGATCGGACTGCGTCCGGCCAGGCATGTCAGAACATCAGATAGTCTCCTGCGCTATGCCCCGAGATAGTGAGTCGCGGTGAAACCTGCTCTCAGTCGCCGCGAGATGTATGAGCCGGTCAGTGCCCACATGCAGGACATGGGATTCGATCGGGTCAGCACCCGCCGAGGCAACACCGACGATCTGTTCCACATCGACGGCCACGATGTCGTCGGGCGCGGAACGACCACCCCGACACCGATCGACGAGCATCATCTCCGGCAGCTCCACGAGACGGTGTACCTGAAGAAGGGCAACGCTCAGTGGGTGCACTTCTCCTACGGCGGATACACCCGGGCTGCACGAGCATTCGCCGACAGCACAGGAATCGCGTTGTTCGAATTCAAACTCGGTGGGCGGATCGCACCTCGATCCGAGACAGCGACACAGTGGTACCGGCGCAGACCGCTCGACCGATGGAAGCGCCAGTTCATCTGGGCATTGATCGTCATGGCGGCCGCATCGTTGGTCGTCATCGCCGTCATCAAAGTTCCGACGGTGGGTTGGGTTCTTGCTGTTCTCGTCCTCGTCGCCATCGTCGGACCCGTCGTTCGCCTGGTGACCAGAACCGGGTAGCCGAGCAGGACATCACCTCGCGGGTGATGCGGCGCGGACGACTGCACCCAGCAGCAGCACCCGCTCAAGGACCACATGTATAGATGACCTGAAGATCATCGGTACTGCTCGTACATCGATCTCCATGGAAGAAAGGCACGCGCCCGATGAACGACTCGACTCCCGGGTGGCGGCCCGACCCTCACGACCCGACGGTATTGCGGTACTGGGACGGACAGCAATGGACGTCCAACACCCGCATCCGGACCGAACCGGTGCCGGAACCAGAGTCACCGACATTGCAGAACTCGACTTCGTCGTGGGGACGTGGGCACTCTCTTCTGCTAGGAGCGGTACTAGCGACCATTCTGGTCATCATGATCGGCGGCATCTTCGTCGAAGGCAGCGACGACACCGAAGCCTCTGTCCGCGCCGAGGACACCAGCAGTGAGCCTGCAGCCCCGCCCGAGACCACGGCGCCCCCCGTGCCGCCCGAGACCGTGGACACCTCGACCCTCGCGCCCCCGCCTGAGACCACGGCCGTCGAACCTGCCACCGATCTGGGTGTGCCGCTGCGCGACGGTAGTTTCGAGATCGTCGTGCACTCGTGGAACAACTCGACTGCCGAGATCACGGTGACCAATATCGGTACGGGTCCCCGGGTGTTCCGGTTCGGTGACCTCGATGCGTTCGACTCGCAGGAGCGTCGCTTCAGCCCGACTGTCAACACGCTCTCACCTCTTGCCTACCCGACCCTGAACCCTGGGGAAGCGGCCTCCGGGGAGCTCTACTTTGAGATGAGTGGAGCGGAACCGGACTATCTGTTGTTCGAGGATTCGTTGACGTTGTTCTCCGAAGGGGTCCGGATTCGGTTGCGGTGATCGGGCGGGCAGCATGAATCTCGTTCGTTTGTCCTCGTGTCCGGCAAGCCGAATCAGCGGATACACGAGTCCGGTCTTGTTCTCACGCTCTTCGAACCTGCGGATGTTCACTGTCGCTGCGGTCGGGTTGTTCGCTCACTGTCATTCCGGAGCGGAACGCGGAAGCGATCCGGGCCGGTAGGTGAGATGCCCGATCGCGGACATGACCCGCGTGCTGGCCTCATGCCCATCGCGCTCACTGGCACCTCCCACTGGATGCGCAGGAGGACGGGTAACGGGTAGCCGAAAGGGACTCTACGATCGCAGATGTGTCGACCCCTGAATCCCCATCTGCCGAAACGGTTCCGGATCCTGCTCTCGTCGAGGGCGACAAGGCCGATATTCTCGCTCGCACCGTGGCCGCGATCGATGCCGATGATCTCGAGCAGGGCCGGCAGATTCTGCGCAGCGAGTATCCCTTCACCCCGGTAGCGAAGAACTCACGGCAGTACACCGACCGTCAATGCCTGCGCGTGTTCTACCGGGACGGCTTCCTCGATCGCTACAGCGGCACCAAGCTCGTGCACCCAGCTGCCCTGCGCACGCTGTCACTGATCCTGCCGGACGAGTTCCCGGCGCATCCGAACTGGCAGATGTCGCAGTCGCACTTCGCGTTCTGGGAGCTGTTCCCGACCATCGACCATCTGGTGCCGGTCGCCCGCGGCGGCGTCGATGCGGAACCGAACTGGGTGAGCACCTCGATGTTGCGCAACTCCGCCAAAGCGCACTGGACCCTCGACGAGCTCGGCTGGAGCCTGACCGCTCCCGGGGACCACAGAATCTGGGACGGCCTGTCCGGCTGGTTCGTCGGCTACGTCGAAGCTCATTCGGAGTTGATGGCCGATAAGTACTTGGCCCGTTGGTTCCGCGCGACGGTAGATGTGCGCTCTACCCTGAGCTAACCCGTATGCGGTGATCACGACCTGCGGATAGTCCTGCGGGTGCTCGCGAGGCTCGGTTGATCGCGTGGTCCGACAGGTCCACCGGTCGTGGCCCCCTTATCCGGTGCGAGTCTGCGCCTGCTGCGCAGCGGTCGCTGCCAGTTCGACCGCCTGAGTTTTGAGCGAGTTCCGGTCGGGTTCGCTGCCGGTGATCGCGACGCCGGTGCAGGGTCGAAGGGCCGATGCACGCCTTGTATGTCGCCCAGATCGATTACGGTGCACTCATGTCCGCCGCTGCTGATCTGCCGCCGTTGATCGAGGCCGTGTGTGGTCTCGACCTGCGTCCGCGTCGGTGGCAGTGGCTGAGTCTGAGTCTGTGCATCGTCGATGCGGTCTACAGCATCGGTGCCCACTACGACCGTCACGTGCTGCCGGTGGTGCGCCGGGTCGCCGCCGATGCCGGCATCGAGACGCCGTCCGTGCCACCACCGGTCACCGATCTGGTCGACCCTTTGCCGCTCGAGGCGTTCCTGGATCGCTACGACAGCGTCGATGCGCTGCTGGCGGTGACGAACAATCGGCAGCGCACCTCATCGCGCGGGGGCATTCTCAAGGCCGAAGCGGTGCTGCAGTACGCGACAATCCTGCACGAGCACGGGATCCGGACACTCGACGATGCTCGTGTCCTGCTCGACGAACCGCAGCGGCTCGACACGGTGGAGACCGCGTTGCGGGCCGTTCCCGGTGAAGGTGGCTTCGGGGTGCGCCGCGGCTATCTGTGGATGCTCGTCGGCGACGAAGACACCATCAAACCCGACCGTATGGTGCTGCGATGGCTGGCCCGCCACGGCGCCGACGTCGAGGCTGTTACCGCCCGCACCCTGCTCTCCGAGCTCGCCACCAAGGTCACCAGCGTACTTGGCCGACGGGTCACCGCATGGGAGATCGACCATGCCATCTGGACGTCGGCGCGGTCGGTGCGCACCGAACTGCACACCGACCAGACCGACCAGGCAGAATCCCGATCGGAGGGTTCGTCGATAGGTCCGAATACTTGAGGGAATACGATGCTCGCCGATATCCGCGCCCGTTTGGACTCGGTCCGGTGGACACCGGAGTTGACCCGGCAACACCGAAAGTCCACCTTCGTGATCGTGGTCGGTAGGTTTCCGTCGGGTGCACTACAGTCCCCGTCCATCGGGTCCGGGGGCCGCTACTGCCCAACTCCGCGGTACGGATGAACCAGTCGCGTTGGGCGTGGCTGATGCGGGAACGCACCTTGTGGGTGCGGGCGATCTCGTCGGCGGTGATCACCGCGGCGGGTCCGGGTCCGGGCAGGTCGTAGCGGGCCACGGTCACTGCCGGATAGGCATGGGCCTTCGCGATCGCGGTGTCGATGTCGATGCTGCGGCCAGCAATCACCAACACCGTGGTCTCGACCTTACTGCCGGTGTGGTTCATGGCTTCTGCTGCCCCCGCCGCGCCCGGGTCGGCGTCGTGGTGGCTGCTTCCCGGATCGGTGCGTGGAGTCGAAGCGGACGTGCCTGCGGTTCGTCGCAGCCGGCGATTTCGGTCGAGACGCTGCCGCGGGCGGGTGGCTGTCCGCTGGAAGCAACGCAGCTCGACTTTGATAGCGCAGCGCCGATGCGACGCGATCACTCGGCGTGTCCTTCGAGAGAACGCGCGTGTCACTGGAGTGAACAGATTTTAGCGAACACTCCGCTGAATGCATGTACCGGAGCGTGGGCAGGATCGATCAGGCAGTGAGACGGAGCCGGCACGAAACCTGAGGTCTGGAGCGGCATTGCGTTAGGTTCATCCGATTGGCGTATATCGCCTCCTCCGATCGTCTCGCTACGTTTAGCGGGAGCCAGGATGTCGACACAGGATCGCAACAACCAGGAGTCCTTATGCGCAAGCTCGTACGAATGGCAATTGTCAGTGGTGCAGCGGTCTGTCTGGTTGTAGCTGGCGGGGGTTCTGCCAGCGCGGCGCAGGGAGGCATCTCCGGGTTTGGTCTGCCCTCTCATGCATGGTTCAAGGTCGGTCGTGCAGAGCTGAACCAGAAGGGCGGGGCTGCGGCGTGCGCAAGCACGGGCCTTAGCAAGTGGAACTGTGGGCCACTGGTGAATGCCGTGAACGACCAGAAGAGGCGAAACCCCAACGCCAATGGCTACTGGGCAGAGTTCTACGTGACGGGCAAAGTTCGATCCGGAACCTGGTAGTAGGCGAGTCGTTCCTGTCAGTCGAACCATGGTTGCCGCAGCCGTCTATGCGGCGAACCCATCCCCGCCGCAAGGGGTACGGCGGGGATGGCCGGATCGAAGTGTGCCAGGTCGGCCCCCGTCGGACCTCGAGGTCCGCTGCTGTGGCAGCCAGCAGTACGGGGAGCCGGCTGGGGGGTTTACGGGCCTGCCGGGGGTGTGCGCAGGTCCTGGAGTTCGGCGCGCAGTTCGGCAACTCGTTCGCGGGCGGCTTCGGCTTGCGCGTGTGCGGCGGCGGCGTCGGCGCGGGCGGTGGAGGCGCGGTCGCGTTCGGCTGCCGCCGCGGTGCGGGCGGCGGTGAGTTCGGCGTCGAGCCGGCGGGTGTGGTCGGCTGCGGTGGCCGCCGCGGCGTCTTTTTCGGCGATCGCTCGGGTCAGCTGCTCGCGGTGTTCGTCGAGCTGCCCGGTGAGCAGCTCGATCCGGTGCTCGAGGCCGGCGATCTGCTCGCGGTGGGTCGCGGCGGCCTGATCGAGCTGCTGCTGCCAGCGGTCCTGT
This sequence comes from Rhodococcus sp. GQ147, assembly GCF_059759155.1. NCBI lineage: Bacteria > Bacillati > Actinomycetota > Actinomycetes > Mycobacteriales > Nocardiaceae > Rhodococcus > Rhodococcus sp. GQ147. The sequence continues at coordinate 17,946 of NZ_JCAXDU010000026.1, read as the reverse complement.
GCCGCGGCGTGGTCGGCCCGGGCTGCGGTGAGCTGGGCGAGGGCCTCGGTGGCGTCGGCGTCGGCGGCCGTGGCGGCGGCATCGGCGTCGGCGCGTTCGGTGCGCGCGGTGTCGAGTTCGTCCCGCAGTGCCGCGATCTCGGCTGCGGCGTCGGCCCGGACCTTGTCGGCCTCGGCGCGTACGCGCCGCAGCTGTGCATCGATCGCCGCCGGATCTGCGAGCAGATCGGTCGCGGTGGTGATCGACGACGCGATCGTCGTCAGCGTCTCGAGCATCGCCTGGGTTTCGCGGCGCAGCAGTGGTACCGCCTCGGCGAGGGTGCCGATCGCCGAGGTCGGATCGGTCGGCAGCGCATCCTGGTGTTGCTGGGCGCGGGCCTTGTCTTTCTGGCGCTGCCGCCAGGCCCGTACCCGGTCGGCGTCGGTGGCGTATTCGCGGCGCCGTCCCCCTCTGGCTTCCTCGGCCATGACCTCGCCCTCCCGACCCGATGACGTTCCGTATCCAGCATCGTAACATCATTCGTAACGTACGTATCATGATACGTACGTTACGAATGGTAGGGATCGGCGCTATGCCATCGAGGGGCGCGGTAGCGGGGCGTGGTCCACCCCGGATCGTTCGAGGTGGCATGAGGGTGCCCGGCGGAACCCACATCCCCCCGGTTCGCGCCGGCTCGGGGAGGGAGTGACCGGGTACCGAGGCGGGCATACGGGCCGGTGCGTGGGTGCCCGGCATCGGGGGTACTTCCGCTCTCGATGTCTGTTTCCTGCGGAAACGATGTGGCAGGCCGATGCTTCCCGAAGTCCGCCTCTCGCGTCCCTCCATCGACCTGCCGCCCTGACTATAAACGCCCTAATCGAACACATGTGCGAAAATGTGTGGTGTGGTGTCCTACGAGCGCCCGCCGAAGTTCTGCCCGAACGGGCACCGGCTGGGACCGCACCGGGTGGTCGTGGGCTGGACACCGTGCACCTGCACAACGGCCCTGCGCCCCTCCGGGGCCACCGGACACCGCACCTATCTGTGTCTCGTCTGCGAGGCGGAGATCGCCATTCCGCGCCATACGGGACCGCCGTTCACCGGGGTGCAATGGCCACCGAGACAGACACAGGAGCAACCAAGGCCCTACTCGGAAGGTGAGCGAGCCGGCCGGATCGCAGACGGGGCGACCCGCCGGGATCCAGAAAATTAGCTTCGCTGAATTTGTGGTGTGAACTGGGAAAACGACACGCCCCTCTTCTGTCGTGTCGATCGGAGACAGCACCCTGAAGCCCGGCGATCAGGTGACGGTCAGCGCACGCGGCACGTTCGTGTTCACCGTCAACGACATCGATGAGGACACCGGCACGGCGATGATCGAGGTCAACGCCGACAGCCCGCTCACGTATCCGTGGCCGGCGCGCGTAAGCGATCTGTACCCCGTCGAGGACTGACTCCGAGAGTCCTTCCTCCTGCCGGTCGCTCTCGCTCCACCTGTTTGGTACCGATCCGTGCTTCCGCTACGGTGACCGCTGCAATCACCCGAGTTCCCCGACAGGTGAGTGATTCCCTGACGGGTCGAAGGATGGTCCCCGGCGCCCCCGCCGGGGACCATCGCCTTTTCCGCTGATGGGTTGTACGTGCAGCGGACGACACGGTGGCTACCCTCGGCGCGTGGAAGAGGGGACGCGAGCCATCGGCGATGCCGCCGATGCGATGACCGACGAGGAACTCAAGACCGCGATTGCGGCGCTACACGCCCGCGAGCGGGAACTCCTCGTCGCCGCAGACAGCGAAGCAGCGTTCGATCTGATGGGCACGAAGTTCGTGTTGTTGTCCACGCTGGAAGGTCGGCGGCGGTAGCCGACTGGCGCACAAGTTCTGTTTTTCCATTATTTCCGTACGGTTCGGTATTCGCACGCCGGTTTGTGGAGGCAGATTCGTACAGCACTCATTGAGAGAGGTCGGGTCCGGCTTCTCGGGTCGGTCCGGTGTCAGGGGGAGCAGCGGACGTCGAGGGGTTCTCACCTCGGTTCTTGCTGTTGAGCATCTGCTCGACCGAGCGGGGATGGCCGAGGAGAGCGGTGGCGATGTCGGTGGCCACCGACGCCGGAGCATTAGAGGCAGGATCTTTCTTGGCCGAGGTCGCGGTGGGGTCGGCAAGACTGCTCAGCCAGTTCCGCGCTCGATCGAGGGAGAGGTCCTTGTTCTCGGTGTAGGTCGGTGACCACTCGATTCCGCTGTCGATGCGGGCGCGGATGTCGGCGGCTCGCACGAGTTGTTCTGCGACCAGGGCGGCGACGAATTCGTAGTCTTTCTCGCGTCCGGCGATCGTTTTCGACACGCACAGATCCACTGGGTCCAGGCACAATCCGGTTCGGCCGTAGAGGGTGGAGGTGTCGTCGTCGACGATGAAGTGGACGAGGCGGTGTTCCCAGTGTCGGGGCAGGACTACGACGTCTTTGTGGATGCCTTCGACGTAGAAGCCGAAGGACATGTGGAAAGGGGAGCCCTCGCCGAGTCGGGCATCGAGGAGCAGCAGCTTGTCTTCGACGGCAGGTGGATCGGTGATCCCACTCAGGGGCAGGATGTCGACTTCTCGAGAGAGGAAGGCGGCCGGAGGCAGGGCGGTGGTGTCGAAGCTGCCGAGGATCGATTGGGAACCGAGCACGATCACGCGAGGTTCGTCGAGGTTGGCGCACGCGGCCTTGATCGCCCGTCCGAGTTCGTCCCGGTTCACCGCTGCGCAGTAGCTTTGAGTCTGGTGCTGAATTCGGTGAGGACGCGGCGACGTTCGTCATCGCTGAGCAGAACCGACAGGGGGGACAGGTTGCGCATTTCCCGGCTGGTGTCGTCGTCCGTCTCGACGATCCGGCGGATGTCATCGATGTCGTTGGTGCGGACGATCATGTCCCATCGGTCCAGGTAGCGCTCCATCAGTGGGCTCCGGTTCACCTGACGGCGGATCGTTTGCAGGCTGCGGCGCACCGGTTCGGTGTCGACCGACAGACCGGTGGTGATGATCTTGTCGAGCACGGCGGACTGCACGAGCTGCTGACGCACAGTCTTCGGTGTGACCACGCTCATCTGTCCACCTCCTCGGCTCGAACCATCTGCGCCCTCTGCACGGATCGCTCTCATGATAGTGCGTGTATGCAGCAGTTTCACCCTGTTGTTGCTCGCTGCAACACTTCCGGGTGGTGCTCGGTGATGCACGGCGGGCCAGCGATGACGGTCCGCTTTCCTCTGCAGAACCCTGACCGGCAGGCGCGGGGGTGTGGAGGCACCATGGCGTAGGTGCGAGTGTCGGTGGCGATGCTGCGGCACCACCAACCGCCGGTTACGTATCCGTCTAAAAGTCGAGGTCGAGGGTGGGTCGGCTGCGGGGCGGGTCCACGGGTGGAGTCACAGGACCCGGCGTGGAGGTATTGGCGGTGAAGTCGTGAACAGAGCGTGGGTGCGCGGACATGGCGGCGGTGATAGCGCGCAGATCAACACCGTGGTCGATGGCCGGACCGGCGGGAACAGGATCGACCACCTCGGTGATCGCCATGTCCAGCACGTCGCGCATCAGGCCGGTGTCGCCGTTCTGCATGTACTCGAAACGTCCCCAGACGAACTGCTCACGCAGGTCCCCGACCAGGGGGTTCTGCTTCAGCTCGGTCTTGCTGACGGCTTGGAAGCGATCGGTGTCGAGCCTGTAACCGGCCTCGACGGACAGTTGTCGGAAAAAGGCGAATTGAGTACGGGTGTTGCCCTCACGAAATGGATGGACGAAGTTTATCCGCAGCCACACTGTGGCCAGTTCTCCGATGAAGTCGCTGCGGTCGAGTCCGCGCAGATTGTCTTTGGCGGCGATGCGGTCGAGAACGACTTTAGCGGCTTGGGGGACTTCGCGGGCCTTGAAATACTTGTGTGGTATTTCGGTGACGTGGTTTTGCCCGTTGCGGATGGCGGCGACGTCCGGCCCCCACTTGACCATCGGCCAGTCCTGCGGGGCGGTGCGTAGTTGCCCGGCCCAAGGGTAGATGTCCTGAAACAGCTGGTAGTGAGTGCGCTGGAAGTGAGCCAGGTCGTAGCGGCCCGGAAGGGGACGGTCGGCGAGTTCTTGCATCCGCGAGTAGCTGACGGCACCTTCGACGCGATGCACGACCTCGGCGTCCGGGATGCCGTGGGGCCACTTTTCCGATCGCAGCAGCAAATTTTTCAGGACGGCGCGGCTGGGGTCGGGCATGTCGTCCGCGTTCCATTCGATCGTCTCGGGAATGAAGTAGTCCAGCCACTCTTGTGAATATCGCGGGGTCATATCAGTCGATGTCGTATCCGGCCTCCCGGGCGATGATTTTGGTGACTTCTTCGACCGTTTTGGTGCCCCGGATCAGCTCGACCAATAATTCCTTGTCGCCGTCGCTCATCTGGCGGCCTTCGATCGCCATGATGGGTTCCATTGCGGCGAGGGCGGCGCGGGCTTCGGATTCGGTCTTGCGTGGTGTCACGGATTCCCCTTGGTCGGTGGTGGCGGTGGGGCAGAGCCTTGGGGCCGGTTCTGCCCCACCGGTGATGTCGAGCCTAAAGGCGAGTTCAGACGGCGCGACCGTCTTCGTATCCGCCGTCGTATCCGCCGTCGTATCCGCCGTCGTATCCGGCTTCGTACTGCGGCAGCGGGTCGGGGTGTCGCTGCTGTCCTGTGGTGCTGTGCGGGTCGAAAGTGCGCAGCGGACGAACATCCCCTGCGGCCTGCAACCCTTGGGCGAGGGTTTCGTCGAGTTCGAAGGCGTCCGGGGCATCGATGTCGACCGTCTCGGTCGGCTCCACGATCGCGTCACCGTTGAGTTCGGCCACAGCCTCGGAAGGTTCGACCACCGCGTCGACCGACCCTGTCGCCGTGGGGGCGGCGGCGCTGTTGAGGCGTTCGCGGCGTTCGATGCTGGCCTGGTGGATCGCTTCGCGGGGGATCTGCCGGTCGGCGGCGAACGTGTCGACCAGTCGGCTGCCGAGGCTGAAGGCTTCGCCTCGGGTGTTGACCGCGTCGCGGTCGATACCGCTCTCGCCGTCCCAGGCTTCGAGGTGCCATTGCCGATCGTCCCAGCGCACTCGCGCGCCGGGCCGGCCGCTGCCCGAGTCGAAGCCGTACTGCCAGATCGCTTCGGTGTCGTCGAGGGCCACCCACGGATCGGCCTTGCGGTTCGCCTCGCGCATCTCGGCGCCGTCGAGCCATTCTTGCCGGGCTGCGGCCATGCGCTCGGGCACCGAGGCGATGAGCTCGGCCTTGCTCATGTTCCGGTGTTCGGCCCACGCATCGGTCGGGTTCAGATCCAGAGTCCACTGCGGGTACTGCCCGTCCGCAGCCCGTCGCTGCTGGTCCTCGCGGACTCGGCGCAACGCCTCGGGAGAGTTCTCGCGGGCGTTGACTTCGAGCCGCAGTTCCTCGGCTCGCAGCTTCGCGGCCTCGAGTTCGGCCGTGTCGGTGAAGTCGAGTTCCGGCTCGGCCTCGGCCTCGGCGAGCCGGCGACGGTTGTGTTCGATCCGCGACTCGATGGTGGTGGTGTGCCGGTCGGCTCGATCGGCGATCTTGCGGATGGTGGACAGCATTCCCTGGGCGCCGGTGGAGCGTTCGAGGACGTTGAAGAACCGATCCCGCTCGTACCAGGCGGTTTCCTCACCGACGGTGACGGAGAACTGGCCGAGGGTCTGGCTGTAGCCCAGGCTCAGCGGCACCCCGCCGATGACACCGAAGACCTGCTCGTCGTTGCTGCGGGTCACCTCGTCTTTGAGCCGGATCAACGACCCTCGCAGGGCATCGGCCAGCTCCGCCGTCTGCGAGTCGGGGATCGCCTTGTCGGGGAACGCCCACGTGCGCTGGGCACGGTCCTCGACGGCGCTCCAGGCTGCGAGCTTGCCGGCGACCTCCCGGACCTCGGGCAGCCGTTTCTCGTCGGCGGTGATGGACCGGCTCAGTGCCCGGATCGCAGCGTTGCGGGCCGCGTTGGCATTGAGCACGGCATCGCGGCGGGCTTGAAGTTCGGCGACCTTCTGGTCGGCTTCGACCTGTTCGACGAACACCGGATCACCGGTGGCCGCGGCCTTGCTCTGCGCCCACGAGACGGTCAGGTCCCCGCCGAGATCCTCCATCGTGGGCGGCACATCGGCCTTGCGGATCATCGCCACGAAGTTCGATTTGCGGGCCACGTACTGGTACATCATCGCGTCGTAGGAGCGGCGGGCGACCATGTTGACCACGCTGACGGTCTCGTGGACGTTGCCTTGGCGGATGATGCGGCCGAGGCGTTGTTCCATGTCCGCGGCCGTCCACGCGGGGTCGAGGTTGATCATCTGCTTGAGTGCCCGTTGGACGTTCAGGCCGGTGCCGCCCTTCTTGGTGGAGGTGAGCAGCACCCGGATCCGCCCGTCGGCGCAGGCTTGCACCAGGCGGGCCTTGGCCTTGGGGTTGTCGTAGTCGTGCATGAACGCGATCTCTTCCCGATTCATGCCTCGGGCCACCAGGGCGTCGCGTAGTTCGGTGTAGAGATTGCGGGCCTTGGGGCCGGCTCCGGCTTTGGGGGTGCCGCGGTCGCAGAACACCAGCTGGAACACCCCGGTCATCTCGGGGCCGTACTTGTCGGCCGGGATGTGCAGGTCGGCGTGGTCGCGGTGGACCTGCCAGATCAGGTCGGCGGCGTGCTCGACCCGGCTGTGCTGCGGGTCCGGTGCGCCCAGGTTCGCCAATGACGGATACATCGTCAGATTCCGCCCGTCGGTGGCGATCTTGAGGCTGTTGTCCAGGTCCATCCGATCGCCCTGGATCTGGGACATGCGCACATCGAGGTCGGCCATCGCGTCGATCGCGTCCTGTCCCATGTCGAACTCCACGATCTTCGGGGCTCCGCCGTCGAGGACGGGCAGGCGCACCGGGATGCGGTCGGAGGTCACCACGTCCCGGAACTGGTCGAGCATCGCCACCAGCTGCGGGACGTTGGCGTATTCGGCCATGCGGGTTTTCATCTGGATGCGGGTGGCGGTGGTGTTCATCTCCGGCACCGACACCGGCTTGGCGAAGGTGCCCGCCCAGTTGTCGATCCGTCCCAGGCCGGCATTGTGCAGCAGGTCCGGGCGCAGGTACTTGGTCATCACCCAGATTTCCGACAGCGAATTGCTGATCGGGGTGCCGGTGGCGAAGGCGATCGCCTTGGCCGGCGCGTGCGCCATCCCCTGCTCAGTGTTGCGGGCGCGGGCCTTCTCCCGCAGGTACTTGGCCTTCATCTCCAGGTCGGTGGCCCGCTGGGAGCCGTTGGTGACCGCCAGATCGGCGCTGTTGGACGGGCGGGTGAGGTTCTTGTAGTCGTGCGCCTCGTCGATGAACAAAAAGTCACACCCCGACTGTTCGAAGGTCAGTCCTTCGTCGGTGGCCTTGGCCGCGATGATCTTCTCGACCCTGGCTTCGGTGGATTTGATCGCCTGCTCGATCTGCTTGACCGTGAACTCCGCGCCTTGGCTGTTGGCGGCGTCGAGGGCCTCGCGCAGCTCACCGAGTTCGCCTTCGAGGTACTCGATCTGCGCTTCGCGGCGCATGGCGATGCGACTGAACACCGACTGCGGCACGATCACCAGGTCCCAGTCCCCGACGGCGCTCTGCCCGACGAAGCGTTGCCGGTCATCGCGCCCGTCCAGGTCGGCGGCGACGAGGATGTTCGCGTTCGGGTAGGCGTCGCGGGCTTCGACCGCCCACTGTCCGAGCAGGTGATTGGGCACCACGATCCACGGCTGGCGGATCTGCCCGAGCCGTTTGGCTTCCATGCACGAGGCGGTGATCGTCAGGGTCTTGCCGGCCCCGACGACGTGGTCGAGCAGGATCGTCTCATCGTGCAGGAACCGGGTGACGGCGGCGGCCTGGTAGTCGTACGGCGTGTACTTCGGGTTCATGCCGGGAAACGCCTTGCCGGTCGCGTCGTGGACCGGCTTGACGTAGGAGTTGTAGCGCTCGTTGAAGATGCGGGCCAGGCGCACATAGCGGTCACCGTCCTCCCACAACCATTTTTCGAACCGCTCCTGCAAGGCCGTGGCCGAGGCTTGCGCCTGCTCGGTGAGCTTGACGTGGAACCGCGGCTTCGGGGAGCGTTCGAGCTCGTCGCCGGTCTTGTTGACCTGGACCGGCTTGTTGTTGGCGAGCAGCTCGACCATCTTCACGCCCGGCAGCCGGGCACTGCCGTACTTGTCCGGATAGCCACCGGAGAATTCGTGGCGGCTGCGCTGATCGGTGGTGATCTGCCAGTTTCCGCTGACCTGATCGTGTTCGACGGTCAGCCGATCCGGGCGCAACCCGAACTCCTCGACCAGAAACGCGCGATAGTCCTCGATCGGCACCCAGGTCGCGCCGATGCGCACCCCGATCTCGGCGGGATCCACATCCGGCGGCACCACCTCGGTCAGCGCCTCCACCAGCGGCGCATAGCGAGGATCGTCGCCGGCTGTGATCGTCGCCCGCGCCAGCTTGTCGCGCACCTGCCCGGACAGGGCCACGGTGGCCAATTCCCACCGGTCGGCGTCGTGCAGGGACGGATAGATCTTCCCCTGAGCCTGCTCGAGCGCGTCCTCGACGGACATCGTCAGCAGCTCGGCGACTCGCTGCGGCGAGATGTGTCCGAGCTCGTCGAAGCTGATCGCCAGCGCTTCGTCGACGTCGGCGGCGCTGGCGGCCTTGTCCTTGAACGGGGTGGTGTCCTCGGTGAAGATCGCCGTCTTGGTCGCCACTGCGTCGCTGCCGTCGAACTTCGACTGGAAGTTCTCGATGGCCAGCACCATGCCCAGGCGTGGATCCCGGGCGATCGCGCCTTGCAGATGCGCGGAATAGCGGCGCGGTTGCGGCTGCTCGGACGCCTTCTCGTACAGCTCCTCGTACACCTGGTCGGGGATCGACCCGGTGTAGGGGCCGGCATCCTTCGGATCCAGCCCGTCGGCGAGGGCCTCCTCGCGACCGGTCTTGATCCGCCACTCGGCGATCGCCTTGTCGAGGCGGGCGGCGATCTTGTCGTCCGACAGCGGGGTCGGTTCGGTGAGCTTGAAGCGGTTCAGCGGCCCCCACTTGCGCACGTAGCGGTCGTAGAGGCCACCGAGGCGGGCGCGGATGACGTCGCGGTCGGCGACGGTGGCGGTGCGCGAGCGGCTGGCCTCGGCCAGCTCCATCACCGTCTCCCCCAGAGCGATGATGACCTTCCACTGCTCGGCCAGGTCCTTGCCGCGGCAGCCGGCCTCGGCCCAGCCGCGACCGAGGGTGAACTGCTCGAAGCGGTCCTCGGCCTCGTTGAAGCGCATCGCACCGGGCAGCACCTCGTTGGAATCGAGGTCGGCGCCGGTGTGCAGCCCCGGCGTGGTGAACGCTTCGACCTGCGCCGGAGCGGGGGCCGGGGCGGTGAATCCGAGTCCGCGCCCTCGGGCCTGGTCGATGATCGGGTCGAGCTGCTCGCGCAGCTGCGTCGCCAGCGGCTTTGTGGTGGTGGGGGCAACGCGCAGCGACGACCCGGCGTACATGCCGCCCCCCACCGTCAGGGTGCCCAGCACCCGCTGCGGGTACTTCTTGAAGTACGGGTTGATCCACGTATGGGCGGCTTCGCCGGTCTTGGCGTCGACCGCCTCGACCTGGACGGCGGGCTGTGCCCATTCGAGAGTGTCCTCGGTGGGGGTGGCACCGTCGTCGCGGCGGCGGAACACCAGCACGTCGGTGACCACGTCGGTGCCGGCCTGCCGGTCGAATGCTCCGGTGGGCAGGCGCACCGCCCCGATCAGATCTCCCTTGGCGACGATCGCGGCGCGTTCTTCGGCGCGGCGGGCATCGGAGGTGAACATCGAGGTGACCACCGCGACGTAGCCACCGGGAACGGTCAACGCCAGCGATTTGGCGATGAAGTGGTTGTGGATGGACAGACCGTCCGCGTTGTGGATCGGGTCGACGGGTGCGAACCTGCCGAACGGGACGTTGCCGATCGCGCCGGTGAAGGTGTTCTCGGGGGCGAAGTTGCGCTCGAAGCCGTGGTTGCGGATCTGCTGCGAGGGATACAGGTAGTGCGCGATCTTCGCGCTGATCGGCTCGATCTCGACGCCGACCATGCGCACCGACTCCGGTGCGGTGCCGACGAAGTGGCCGGCCCCGCAGCCCGGCTCGAGCACCACGGCGCCGTCGGGCAACCCGGCCCGCGCCACCGCCCGCCACAGCTCCGCCACCACCGCGGGGTCGGTGTAGTGCGCGTTCAGGGTGGTCTGACGGGCCTGGGCGAAGCCCTTGTCCCCGAGCAGGTCCAGCAGCTCGGCGTGCTCGTCGCCCCACTGCGCGAGGATCCTCGTCCGGTTGTCGAAGATCTCCGGGATCGCACCCCAGCCGGACCACTGCGCCAGCACCGCCTGCTCGTCGGCGGTGGCCGGTCGCTGCTGCTGGTCGAGGTGCTGCACCAGACGCAGAGCGGCGATGTTCGCCCGTGCCCGGGCCTTCGCCCCGCTGGGGACGAGCACCTCGGTTCCGAGGGCGAAGTCCTGCACCGCCACGGCTGGGGCGGCAGGGCGGGCCACCGCGGCGTCGGCACCGTGTTCGGCGGCCGGCGCGCTTTCCTCGAGGCCGGTCTCCGCGACCATCTCGGGCGCGGTCGGCTGGTCCGCGGCCGCGGTGGCCGGTAGCTCGCTGCTGGCTGCGGCGGTGTACTTGGCGGCGGCGGTGCGGGAAACCCAGATGTGTGCGCCGGATTTCTTACGGACGCGCACCAGCTGGCGCTTGTCCCGCCACAGGGGACTCGACAGCGGCTCGCCGTACTCGGTCTCGGGAACAACCAGCTCGTCGGTGTCCACAGCCGGGGTCCTGGGCGCCGCCTCATCGGTCGAGGCGGCAGCCTCCGGCTCGACGGTCGCCGCCGGAGGGGTCGCGGCGGGCGCGGCAGGTTCTTCCTGCTCCAGAACCGGCTCGGGGGCCGGATCGGTGATCGGCCTGGCGTGGCCGACCATCAGGTGTTCGGTGAGCACCCACGAGGTTGCGGACGTCTCGAGGGCAGGGTCGGTGACGGTCGGGGTCGACGGCTCGGTGGGAGCGGGGTCGACCTCGTCGAAGATCACCGCGCCTGCGTCGTCGATCGCAGGCGCTACGACTCGGGGGGACGGCGGTTCGGCCTCCTCGCGCTGCGGTTCTGCTCCCGCGTCGACATCGGCCTCGGCCTGTGGGCCGATCTCGGCGGTGTTCTGCGGGTCGAGCTGCTCGCCGTCGTGTTCGGCGGCGAGCACGGTGCGGGCTTCGGCGATCGCGTCCCGCAGGGTCAGCTCGGGTCGGGGCCGGCCGTCGACGGTGGTGATGCGTTCTTTGCTGCCCGGTGTCCGCCCCAAGCGGATCGTCACGTGCCGGCCGTCCGGGTCGCCGATGACCACATCTCCGACCCCGGCGAAGGTCAGATCGGCCGGGGTGAGGCTGTAGAGGTCGTCCCCGGCTGCCCGAAGCTCGCGCAGAACCTTCGGGTCCACATCGTGTTGAAGGGTCCAGGCCAGGTCGATGCCGTAGCGGTCGAGCAGGGCGGTTTCGGCCGGGAAGTCGCTGCGCAGCTGGTCGATGATGCCGCGCCGCACATCCTTGATGAGTGCGTGGTCGGCAACCGCGGAACCGGATTGGCTGTAGCGCCACAGCAGGTCCGCACTGGCGGCAGCGTGGTAGAACTCGTTGTTGCGGGCGTAGGCGATCGCCCTGGTCAGCACGGTGGCGCGGGCCTGGGCGTAGGGCCGGTAGGCCCGCTCGATCCACTCCGGGAGCGCGATGTTGCGGGCTTCGAGCAGCGCACCGATTGCCGCCCGGGCGTTGCGGCCGCAGGTTACGGAGCTGCTCTCGCCGCCGAGGGTGTAGTCCCAGCCCCGCATCGGGAAGTAGGCGACCTTGCTGTTCGGATGGTCCTTCAACGTCAGGGCGCAGTAGGCCGCCCCGTCCCGGAACTGGGCGGACAGCTCCGACGGGTCGGGTGCGGGCAGGTTCGGGATGATGTTCCCGCGCATCTCCGCAGCCAGACGCTCGGTGGGAATGTCCGCGGTGGCGGCGATCAGATCGGGGCGCTCTTCGGCCATGACCTCGAAGGCGGTCTCGATACCGATCTCGATGATCGGGGTGCGCGGGTACATCGGCAGCCCGACCCACGATCCGAGCAGCGGGTCCCGTCGGGCGTGCATGGTCATCCACGCCGTCCACTGCGCGGCGGTGCCCTGATCCCAGGTCAGCTCGGGACCGTGCACACGCTCCCATTCGGCGTAGGCCCGCTCATACAGCTCGTCCGGCAACCGGTGTTCGAGCAGTACCTTCGCTGCGGCCTGGCGCAGCGGGGGCGCCTTGCGGGCGGCCTCGGCGATCAGGCTCTTGACCTCGGAACGGGTCACGGCCGGCAAGTAGTCCGGGCGCCGGCCTTCGACCTGAGCGATCAGCCGCGGATCGACGGCGACCTCGGCGATCAGAGCCTGCCGTTCGCCAGCGGTGGCCTCGCGACGTGCCTGCTCGACACCGGCGAACCACTGGTGGCGGATCTCATCGCGGCCCGTGCGGCTGCGCACCTTGCCGATCGCGGCGGCGACCTGCGGATCGGTGTCCGGCTGCGGCAGCGTCAGCGGATCGGCCGGGTCATAGGCGGCGCGGCCTCGTGCCCACCACTGATCGACCTCGACCGTGGCGGCCTGGTCGATCCCGTCCTGCACTGCGGCGACGTGCTCGCCGCGCTGCTCGGCGGTGGCCGGTTCGGCCGGCTCCTGGGTGTCGAGTACAGCCTGGGTGGTGTCGAGGAAGTCCTCGGTGAACGGACGCTCGACGTCGGCGCGGGCCTCGACGATCGCGTCGGCGACCTCGGTGGTGACCGGATGCTGTGTCGGCTCGCCGGTGCGGGCCTGCCAGTACGCCTCGGCAGCGCGGTGCCCGAGCTCGCCCCAGCGTTTCGGGTCGGACAGCATCACTCGGCACACCAGGAACTGCTCGTCGGTGAGCGAGTCGCGATCGGCCATCAGATCCGCGAGGGCGACCTGGGCTTTGACCGTGAAATGCCCGTCGGCCCACGACAGGAACTGCGCTGCGGTGTTGACCTGCGGGTTGGCGGCAGTGTCGGCGTCGGTGTCCGGTTCGGCGAGGCGTTCGAGCACCCGGCGCTCGACGTCGGCCAGGGGGTCGATCCGCGGCCGCGGCCGCGGCTGCTCGACCTGCGGTTCTTCGTCCTGGGATGTCTCGGCAGCGGCTGGGGCAGGTGGTGTGGCCGGCTCGGCCGGTGTCGCGGCCGGGATGAACATCGGCCCGGCGGGACGGTCGGTGAACTGGGCGTTGGGCAGGTTGCCGGCGAGCATCGCCGTGATCAGATCGTGGGCTTGGCCTTTGGTGATGTCGTCGTCGAGGACGAACGGCACGTTCGCCTCCGCGGCCAGGCGCTCGATGGTGCGCAGTTGCCGCTCGGTTGCGGGATGCTCCCGCCAGGCCGGTTGTGCGGCGGCGACCTCGCGCACCGTCTGCTTGGGGACGGCCTCCGGGTCGATGCCCCAGGTGTGCAGCTCGGTGCGCAGCTGGTTTTCCTGCGCCCGCAGCTCACGCCAGCGTCCCCGCAGACGGTCGAGCCGTTCGGTCAGCGTGGTGACGCGCTGACCGTTGACCTCGATGCCACGGTCGAAACCGCGTTCCTGCGCAGTCTCCAAAGCTGTGTTCGCTGCGCCCAGCCTCTTGGCGAGCTTGCGTCCCAGCAGCTCCAGGTCTACGAATTCGCTGCGGACTTGCGCCCACTGCGCCTGGATCAGAACGGCAGATCCGGGTCCTCCGGCGGGTTGCGCCGCATCTCGTCCTCGATCAACTCCGTCAGCTCCTCGGTCAGCCGGTCGCGGGAGGTCGCCGGCACCGGCTGGTTGTCCTCGATCCGCTGTGCGATCAGGGCCTGCGCCAACGCCCGGAACCATGCCGGCTTGTCCAGCCACACTCGCTCGACCACCCGCACCGCGGTCGGGTTCGGCCTGACGTTCTGCGTCCGCCACCGGTCGGGGTCCTGCGCTACCCGAGCCGCTTCCCAGTCCTTCTCGGCTTCCTGCTCGGCCCACTGCTCGAACTGCTCCCAGTCCTGTCGGATCTCGGGGGTCACCTGCGGATACAGTTCGTTCTCGAGCACCATCTCCCGTGCTGCCCGCCACGCCGTTTCCTTCGCGCGGACCGCGTCCTGGTACGTCGCGTCCGGCGCCGGCGGGTTCGCCTGCTCGAACTGTTCGGCCGCGTCCTCGGTCAGCTGCTGCAGGCGCAGGGCCTGCCGATCGATCCGTTCCTGCTCGGTCGCCGGATCGACGCCCAGCCACTCGACCAGAATCCGCCTGGTCTCGGCCGCGATCGTCAGGTCGATCCCCTCGACCTGTGTCGTGAATTCCTCGCTCTGCGCCACCGCCCTGTCCTCCCTGATCCTCGGAACCGAATGCCCCCCGCTGGGCGTCTTCCCCCGTCACGCGACCTCCTCGACTGCCCCCGACTCTGGGCGTAGCGCCCCCTTCATCCGCAGGACTGCCGGAGATATTACAATAGTAATAGGTGAATCCGTTGCCAGGGGAAAGCTCGGCCTCTCCAAGACTTATGCGGCCTTTCTGTTGGACGACGTCGCAGCAAGCGCTTCTGTGACGATCAGGCGCGCCGACCGGTAGTCCGCACGGCCATTGGCCCTGGCAGGAAATCGTCCGTATCGCATCCGAGCGCTTGCGTCCATGGGGAGGGCCAGATTCGATGGGGGAGTCCTAGGGACGCCGTGCTTCTTACCGCGGCGGCTTCTCCACTCAATTTCTTCGAGCCACCACCGATGCAGTTCACGGTCGACAAGGTGCCGATGAGCTCTCTGTGCTGCCACGCCTCTAACTCCGAGCGAGGCAGCCACTCGGTCCATCTGTTGCGAATTTCTTGAAGTCGACAACTTCGGAAGCAGCCCCTTCTCATAGAGTTTTCCTACGATCCGGGACACGGTGCTTCGGGTGTAGCCAGTAAAGGATGTAACCCAGGAAATTATGTCATTTCCGAAGGAAGCGGAAGTTGAGGTTTCCCCGAACTTGAGAACTGCCCAGTGAACACGGGCACCCACACCACCGAGCCCTGCTCCGTTCGACCAGACATCGTGAGTGTGGTGGTCCAACAGTTCTAGGGATAGCCCTGAACCAGAGCGGGGGGCGGGTTCCCCTTGTGTTGCAGTAGAACACCGAATGTTCAACTCCCAGGTGGAGGCTCGAGTCCCTGCTCCTGCTCGAACTCGAGAAATCCAGCCTTCCTGTGCAAGCACTCGCAGGCGTCGAGACACCGTGGAAGCATCAACGGCGGCTGCTTCGGCCAATCGGCGTACATCTATGTCCAGCGTCCGTGTGCGGGCCGTACGTGCCAGGACGACCAGGGCATGCAGGATTCGTTCGTCGCTCGCTCCGCCGGCGCGTGCCCAACGAGTCGGGTCTGTTGTAATAGCGGCTTCGATTTGGTCGAGCTCGTCATCGATAACTTCGCGTTCGGTGACACTGGGCGGAGTAAACCGAGCGGCGGTATCGAGGGCACGCCGCCACTGGCGAACCGTCTCATCTCGGCCCCGGTCACGGTCTTCGCGTAGGCGGACAAGACCCGGGGCTGAACCGACAACTGCTTCGACATCTGCCAGGGTACGACCAGCTTTCGCCATCCCGAGCAGGATGCTGTGTGCGAGGGCCGATCTGTCGGTGCCTAGCGGGGGAGTCGTAGATAGAAGCGCGCGAGTTCGGGCGGTAAGTGGTCGGCGCGGGCGATCGAGATGCGGTCCGGCCTGGTCCTTGACGATGCGGACCCTCTGAAGACGGGGGTCTCGCAAATGAGATTCGGTGTGAGGATGCTGGGCGAGAAGCCATTGCACCACCTCGGGCGAAGTACCTGCATCCATGCGCACCAACGTGTCGATCAGTGCTTGCCCACGAAGATGGGGGAGGGACCAGCCACCGTGACGATGGGGAGCGCCAGGAGGTCGCACCGCGCCAGTGGCGGAGTTGGTGAGCGGGGACAGATCGAGACTTGGGTAGTGTTGGCGTAGTACGTGCGCTAAGCGGCGCACACTGTCCGCAGAAGTGCCCGGTTCGGTGAGCCGGACCCATATGTGCTGGCCCTTCGTCGGACCGGAGACTGTACGCAGATATGCGACTCCCAGGTCATCAAGCACATTGCACAGGCGATCTGCATCACTGACGGCAGTCTCAGTACCGTGCCGACTGCTATCGAAGTCGAACGCGAGTAGCCGGAATCGTCGCTGTGTATCAGTGAGGTGAATAGCCCACGGCACGGCCGGTGCAGTCGCAGGCATCGCTGATGTGGCCAGGTAGTCATGCGTTTGCTGCACGTCGAGACGTACTCGGGGTCGCGGTGACCATTTACGAGTACACACCTCAAACAAGCGCTCTATGAGACGCGGGTCACTTATCTGTGACGTGTTCGAACCGCAGCATTTAGTGGCCGTACTTAAATCGCTGGCGACACGCGGTGATTTGATTGAACCTTCTTCAGGGTGTGCGATACCCTGAGACCACTCAGGCAAGAGTGTCCCTTCGGGGAGGTAGAGGAACAAGAAGTTGGCGCTTCTCCTCTACGTGACTTATTTCGAAGCCCCTGGCCGGCACGCCGGGGGTTTCGTTTTTGTATAGGCCTGCTCTACGCGGTCAGGCGCTTCGTTGGATCTGGGTGTCCTCCTCTTCCTGCAGCCCTGCGGCGGTCAGGTCGGCGACTGTCGTCCCCATAGCGTCCGCAACGATCTCCATAAGCAGCGTGTTGGCGTTGAGCCCACGCCGTTCCGCTTCGGTATGAAGGAACCGACGCACGCTTGGGTGCACACGAAGGTTCATCTGCACAGGCGTATACGGCAGCGCGGGACGGCCCACTCTGCGGCGACGGACACAATCGGACATGCCGACGATCATGACAGTTCGTCTTGTTCTTTCACTCTAGACACGCCGGACTTGCAGAAATTTTCTGCTACCTACGAAGTAGAGAGTTAGGTGCACGAGCTAAGCGTGCGCGGGCAGTGATCTTGCCATCGGACGCCGAAGCGACGGGAAACCGTCGAGTGATGCTACGACAGTGCGTCATTGATACCAGATTGCACATCGAGGATTACTGTCTATACCCTCCGCACGGCAGCCTGTTTGTAGAACGATCCCAAGCGACCTCACTACAAGCCTGCGAGAGGTGCCGAAGCAGCGAGAGTCGCGCAAATCTCAAGATAGACGGCAAAGGCGCAGGTCGCAGGATTGCCGATAACCTAAGTTATGTTAACTAGAGTGGAACCGGACCTCCTCCGGACAGGTGCGGCAGGGCGTCCGAGGCGTTCGGGGATCCCTGGTTCGCCCCGGATCGATGCGATGGGCCCCACCTGTCACTCGGCCTCTGGCTCGAGTCCGGCTCACCTCCGGACTGCGACCGGCCTGCCGGCGCCCGTGCCGGATCGAGCCGCCGATCCGCTCGACGCGCGTTCGGCTGCTCATGCATCGGGTGCCATGCCGCAGCGACGCGCACACTGCACCGACCCACGGTTCACCGATGCGGCGTTGCGGCAGCACCGTGTGGTCGTCGCGTGCGCGTTGCGCGCCGCAGATCGCGCGGACGATGCGCATGTTGGTGGCGCGGGATTATCCCGTCCCCCGGGGTGCTGCGACCACCGATCGCCCCTTCTCGCCTCTTCCACATTTGATGGATAATCGGGGTTATCCATGATTTATCGCAGTGGCGGAACTGCGCAAGGGTGACCCCGCCAATCAGCGCCATCCTGCGATCCGAAGGACGCCACGTCGAGAGGCCGTCAAGCCCGCTGGCTGTCAGCGGTCATGTAATTCCCCAGGTTGAGGGGTCGACCCGTCACGTAATTCCTCACCCGCCTGTCACGTAATTCCCCACCTTTGGGGCGTGTCGGTTGGGGTGTGGGTGCTGCTGCAGGTTCGCTTCTTCCCAAGGTCCACCGAGGGCCTGGGAAGGGG
>NZ_JCAXDU010000025.1:0-58742 GCF_059759155.1 Rhodococcus sp. GQ147 | reverse complement strand
ACCACAACACCGGCCACGCCTGTCGCCGATCGCGTGCGTACGCCCTTTGCGGTCCGCAAAAAAATGAGTACGCTCATTAATGTGAGCGAGGTGCAGCAGCTTTCAGAGCGCGGACGGCGCCCGGGCGTTCGGGAGATAGAGTCCCGCCGCGAGCAGAACATGCGGCTCAAGCGGGAGCGAATCTTTCGCGCCGCGTCCGACCTGTTGCGTGCGCGCGGGTTCTCCGCAGTGACGACGCAGGAGGTGTCCGCCGCGGCCGGGGTCGCAGCGGGGACCTTGTTCCGGTACGCAGCGACCAAGAGCGAGTTGCTGCTCATGGTCTACAACGAGGCACTCCGGGCATCGATAGATGAGGGCGCCGCGCGTGCGGCGTTGACGCCGGATCCTGCCGCCGCGGTCTTCGCCCGCCTGCACCCGCTCGTCGTCGCTGCCGCACGTGAGCCGGAGAACAGTGCTGCGTACCAGCGGGAGCTGCTGTTCGGCCCTCACGACGCGAAGTTCCGGGCCGAGGGCATGGCGTTGATCTTCGAGCTCGAGGCGTCCCTCTCCGACGCGCTACGACGCGCCGCTCCGACCCTCAGCGACGGGGAGGCACGCGTCGCAGGATCCTCGCTGTTCGCCGTCACTCATCTCGCGATCGCTCGGATGACGGCCTCGGACATCCCCGAGGCTGACGCGATCGACGACCTCAGACGTCAGGTCACGCTCATCGTGACCGGCGTGCTGCACACACCCCGGCGGCCGGATCCGCCGCCCGAGAAGGAATGAAGGAAACAGAACAATGAGCAACATCACACACGTGACCGTCCTGGGAACCGGAGTCCTCGGCACCCAGATCGCCTTCCAGACCGCCTACAGCGGCTTCCAGGTCACCGCATATGACATCAGCAGCGACGCCACCGAGGCAGCCAAGAAGCGGTTCGACGCTCTCGTCACCACCTACAAGGACGACGGAGTCGCGGGGGCAGCCGAGGGGAAAGCGGACGAGGCGCTCACCCGCGTCCGGTTCTCCTCCGACCTCGCCGACGCGGTCGCGGACGCGGATCTGGTCATCGAGGCGATCCCCGAGGTACTGTCCATCAAGCAGGACACCTACCGAAGGCTCGGCGAGCTCGCACCGGAGAAGACGATCTTCGCAACGAACTCGTCGACACTTCTGCCCAGCGACCTCAAGGACTCCACCGGACGCCCCGCCAAGTTCCTCGCGCTGCACTTCGCGAACCGGGTCTGGAAGTTCAACACCGCCGAGGTGATGGGCACCGCCGACACCGATCCGGCCGTGTTCGACGAGGTCGTCGCCTTCGCCGGCAACATCGGGATGGTTCCGATCCCCGTGTACAAGGAGAAGTCCGGCTACGTCCTCAACTCGCTACTGGTGCCGTTCCTCAACGCCGGGTACGCACTCGCCGCCGGCGGATACGCCGAGCCGAAGGACATCGACAACGTGTGGCGGATCGGCACGGGAGCGCCGATGGGCCCCTTCCAGATCACCGATGTCATCGGCCTGGCCACCCCGTACAACATCCTCGCCCACGGCGGGGAGGAGGACCAGGCGCTCGCGGCCTGGCTGAAGAGCGAGTACATCGACCACGGCAAGCTGGGCGTCGCCACCGGCGAGGGCTTCTACACCTACAACTGACCCACGACCGCGGCAGAACAGTCCACGAGAGGACGTGCAAGCCAGATGTACTACAGCAGTGGAAACTACGAAGCCTTCGCCCGCCCCCGCAAGCCCGAGGGAGTCGAGAACAAGACCGCCTGGTTCGTCGGCGCCGGGCTCACCTCGATGGCCTCGGCGGTGTTCATGATCCGCGACGGGCAACTCTCCGGCGACAAGATCACAATCCTCGAGCGCCTGGACCTGCCCGGCGGCGCGCTGGACGGTATCAAGAAGCCGGACAAAGGGTTTGTCATCCGCGGCGGGCGCGAGATGGAAGACCACATGGAGTGCCTCTGGGATCTGTTCCGCACCATCCCGTCGCTCGAGGTCGACGGATCCGTCCTCGACGAGTTCTACTGGCTCAACAAAGACGACCCCAACTACTCACTCAACCGGGTCACACACCGGCAGGGCGAGGAGTTCGTCACCAACAATGAGTTCGGCCTGAGCGAGAAAGCTACGAATCGCTCGTGCTGCCCATGTACCGCTGGCTCCTGGACCAGGGCGTGAGATTCGAGTTCTCCACCGAGGTCACCGACATCGACTTCGTTTTCGACGGCGACCGTAAACAGGCCACCCGCATCCACTGGACAAAGGGCGGCGTGCCCGGCGGCGTCGACCTCAGTCCCGACGACCTCGTGCTCGCCACGATCGGTTCGCTCACAGAGAACTCCGACGACGGCACCCACCACAATGCGGCCAGACTCGACGAAGGTCCCGCGCGGGCGTGGGACCTGTGGCGGCGCATCGCGGCCAAGCATTCCTCTTTCGCCAACGACCCGTCATCGCTGCGACGCGCAACGCGTCTCCCGTCACGGCAACGGATCGCAACCACGACCCGCCCACGGCGCCTCGCGGGACGGAGGGCAAGTTGACACAGTTGCGCTGCCATGGAACCGCGCTGGCTCTCTCGATGACCACCGGTGAAACAGTGCCGCTCCAGGCTTGCGCCTGGTGTTGCCTGGCCTCCTCGTGATCGGCCCGTCGGGGATCGTCAACGTGGTGCGGGTGTCGAGGCGGTCGGGTCCGACGGCTCGGCGGGGCGCGATCGTCTCGTGCGTTGGCGGACTACGGGAGCTTGGACGCGAGGACGTCGGCCGCCAGGATCTCGGGTGCTGCGCCGAGGAGGTGCTGGTTGGCCATCAGGGCTGCGACGATGGCGCCGTTGGCGTGGGCGTCGCGAGCGGCCTCGTCGGGGAATGCATCGAAGATCCAGAAGGTGTCGGCGTGGGTCCTAGCCGCGAACCAGACAATCGTTCCTACTTCTTCGTTGGCGAGTGCGACAGCGCCGGCGAGCAGATCGGCGAGCGCGTCGTGCTGTCCATCGGCCGCGACGATCTTGGCGACGAATGCATACGGAAGTGATGCTGGTGTGGACATGAGGGGTTCTCCTTGAAGTCGGGGTTCTTCGTGGGGCGAGTTCAGCGTATGACGAGCGAGGGCCGATGGGGAGTGGCGTATACGACAGTATTGCTATTGTTCGCGCCATGCGTATCGGACTGATCGCGATCGACGGCTGCTTCGGTTCGGCTGTCGCGTCGGTCATCGACATCGTGCGGGTGGCCGACGGAGCCCGCGGCGATGTCGACCCGCGGATCGACCCGATCGAACTCGCCATCCTCGGACCGAAACGGCGAGTGACCACGACGGCATCGATGACCCTGTCGGTAGACCACCCGCTGTCGGAGTCCGGAGAGTTCGACGTGGTCGTCGTCCCTGCGCTTGGAACCCTCACGGCCGCCGCTACCAACGACGCCCTCCAGAGCCGAGATGCACGTTCGGTCATCACCTCACTCGGGCGCCTCGACGACGCGACCACCCGGATCGCCGCGGCGTGCACCGGCGTGTTCGCCGTCGCCGAGACCGGACGGATGCATCATCGGCGGGCGACGACCAGCTGGTTCCTGGGGCCGGAGTTCCTGAAGCGCTATCCGACCGTCGCCCTCGATCTCGACACCATGGTCGTGGTCGACGGGAACCTCGTCACCGCCGGCGCCGCGTTCGCCCACATCGACCTCGCGCTCTCACTCGTGCGATCGATCAGCCCCGACCTGGCCCAATATGTCGCCAAGCTCCTCATCATCGACGAGCGTCCGTCGCAGGCGGCCTTCGTCGCCTACGAACATCTCCGGCACGAGGACCCGATCGTCGTCGAGTTCGAACGCTTCGTGCGCGCCCGCCTGGACGAACCGTTCAACGTCGCCTTCGTCGCGCAGTCGCTCGGCACCAGCCGGCGCACCCTCGAACGACGAGTCCGTGCGGCGCTCAACCTCACTCCGCTCGGCTTCGTCCAACGGCTTCGCATCGAACGAGCTCGGCACCTCTCAGCAACCACGGACCTCACCTCCGCCGAGATCGCGCTACGGGTCGGCTACGCGAACGCCGAGACTCTGCGCTCCCTCCTGCGCAGGGAGCGACGCCGTTCCTGACCTATCGCCATGCCTGTAGCCGGTGTCCTAGCGCTCGGTTGGAACCACCTCTCAGCACGTCGCGTCGACGCTCCTGCGTCGCCCCTGGACGACCCACTCGACACGCCCGCAGCACAGGCCATGTGACGTGCCCCGGCTTCCCGGACGGTCGGGGTTGGGTGGCTGTGATGTCGCTGCGTTCTCGTCGAGGAGGTCAGCAGACCCGATCAGGGTCGATTGGGATGAGCCGCGAAGGCGGTCAGGTCAGGGCGGCCGAAGCCGGCCGGCGGGGTAGCGTCGGACACGTCGAGGTCTTTCGGATGGATGGCGTAGGAACCTCCATCGTCGGGAGACCTCGACGTCTATCTGCGGACCGACGCGCCCGGCCGACCTACACCGTCATCTGGGAAGAGCCTGTAATGGTCGCACGGAATGCTCAGGCTGGGGAGAAGCGGTAGAAGTATTTGGTGACGTAGAGTTCGTCGACGATGGTGGTGACCATCAGGATGAGGTCGGGGCCGTCGGTGAACAGGTTGCTGTTCATGTCGAGGTCGCTGTCGGAGTACTTGCTCACCCAGGTGCCGTCCACGAGTCGCTCCATGCGGAGGTATGGCGCCACGCTGCTGACGATGCGTCCGTCCTGGTCCTCGATCGAGTCGGTCAGGACGCCCTGCTCCTTCTCGGCGGAGGTCCAGGGGACCTTGGCGCCGCCTCGCATCGAGAAGTGGACCTCGCCGTCGGAGTCGGTGATCTCGAGCGTTTCGCCTCCGGCGGGGGAGATGGTTTCCGGGGTGTAGAGCGAACGGTCGCGGAAGATGATCGCGTAGCTGCCCGAGCGGTGTCCGGCGTCCTGTTCGGAGAAGCCGGTCAATTCCCACCGGCCGAGCAGCGCTGTCGGGTCAGTCGTCTGGGGAGCGGGCATGCCAAGTCCTCTCAGTGGGGGTCGGGTCAGGGGGCCAGCGCGGCTCGAAGCTCCATGGAGTTGTCATCGTTGAAGCGCCAGGCCTCGGCTTCGTTGCCGAGGTGGTAGGTCACGGTTGCGGACTTCGCCTCGAGGTCGCACTGGATCACCCCTGCGACAGGTTCGCCGGGTTGGTATTCCCGGTTGTCGAGCCAAGTGTTGTTGACTACCGCTCTTAGAATCCCAAACGTCTTGGGGTGGATGTCGCCGACGTTATCCTCACGCTGGGGCCCATAAGCGGCGGCAAGGAGTTTTATTGTGTTTGACTCGTAAAAGAGGATAAAGGCAGCGTGGTCTGCGGGATATTCGGCGAGAAAATAGCGGTCGTTGGCGAGTTTCTCGACAAGAGCTTCGACTGTTTCGTTATCAACTGTCAATGTGGTTGGCATTGCTGTATCACTTTATCTTTGATCGGCTAAACGTTTGGCCTGCCTCGTTTTTGAATCTCTCGGTTATGGTTTCGGGGAGGCCAAGTGAACTGTATCCAACGGTAACTTCTGATGCCCGAGAGCCATCCGGTGGGTGGCTTAAAACTATCTCACCTCGGACCACCGCCGAGGCTCGATCCTCCAGCCCGAGATCGAGTTCGTGCTGGTTAGCGTTGATTCGTTGCTTAGCAATCTCGATCAATGCCGCAAGCTCGCCGGGCGTGTGGGCCGAGCCGATGTGCGCGATCATCTGGCGCCGACCGCGGATCTTCTCCCAGATCTGCACGCCGATGGCCCCGGAGGCGGTCTTGGACTGCACCACGTACAGATCCACCACCTCCATACTCCGCTCGATTAGTGACCCGCGCGCCACATGCTCGAACTCGTGACCTGCAGCGATCCTAACGAATTGGCTAGAAACGACGTCAACTCGTGGAACTCAGGTCTGACACGGGGTGATCCTCGCTGATGTCCTGCACCCGTTTGACGAATTCGTCGCCGGGCTGAACCTCGACCGCGTCGACACTCTCGTCGGCTCGTTCCTCAGCGTCGAGTGCGGTTTCGAGCACGGTCTTCGTCAACTGCCCGAGCAGTCCGTTCGGGCCCATCAGTTAGACGCCTTGTTCCTCGGCCTGGGCCAGTAGTTGCTGCGCCAACTCCAGCTGGTTCATCTCGTCCGCCATGGGCTCCAGTGTTTCCGTCATGGTCGATCCTTCCGCCAAGCTCGCTGCTCGGCGTGTCAGGCCGACCCGGATCACGTCAACACCGACATCCCCGAGCCGGTGACCGCAGAAACGAGCCTGCCCCGCACTCAGGCTGGGCAGGTTTCGATTTTCTCAACTTACGTGGAGCTAAGGGGACTCGAACCCCTGACCCCCACACTGCCAGTGTGGTGCGCTACCAGCTGCGCCATAGCCCCTTGCACGGCCCTGACGGGGACCGCCACCGAAGACTACAGGCGAGAGCGTGAACTCTCGCCTGTAGCGATCTTGTGGAGCTAAGGGGACTCGAACCCCTGACCCCCACACTGCCAGTGTGGTGCGCTACCAGCTGCGCCATAGCCCCGTATTCGGTTGTACCGTTGCGCTCCGGTTGACCCCTTCGCGCTGAAAGAAAACTACACCATCGCGCTCGACGCCAACAAATCGGCTGGTAGACAGCGTGACTGTGGCGGGAGCACGCACCGTGCGCAGCTCCCGCCACCGCTCCGTCTATCCGACGAGTTCGGTCACCCAGTTCTCGTCGCCGAGGGCGTCGATAACGGTCCCCTCGTACACGACAGCCGGCGTGCCGGCCGCTCCGGTCGTCGCGAGCAGACGGCGTCCCGCCTCCGCGTCGGCCGAGGCCTGATCGATCCGGGCGCCGTCGGTGATGCACTGCGCGACGTCCTCGGAGGCACCCGCGTCGCGCGCCATCTGCGCGAGACCCGCGTTGTCGATGTCACCGTCGCCACCCTCGGCCGGTTGGTTGTCGGGCGACAGCAGGGCGTCGTGGAATGCGGAGAACGCGCGGGCATCGCCGCTCTCGGCGACGCACTGCGCCGCCGCCACCGCGCGGGTCGAGTAGTCGCCGCTGCTCGACGCCCGGTCGAGGAAAGCGAGCATCCGGTACCGGATCGCCAATTGGCCGTCGTCGATCGCCTGGGCGAGCTCCTGCGAGTGCTTGTGTTCGAGTTCGGCGCAGTAGGGGCACAGCGGGTCCTCGAACAGGTCGACGGTCCGTGGGGCGTCGGGGCGGCCCAGCAGGATTGCGCCGTCGTCCTCGATCGACACTTCCACCGCGCCGTTCTGCACGGAGCCGTAACCGTCGTTGCGGGGATCGCCGCTGCCCGACGACCACAGGACACCACCGATGACGAGCGCACCGATCACCAGGATCGCGATGCCGCCGAGAATGTAGGTGACCCTGTTCGACGTCGGCTGCGGTGTGTACTTGCCGGATGAGACCTTCTTCGCGCTCACGGATGCTGCCCTCTACTGCTCGTCGGTGGGGAAGGACGATCTCACTCTGCCATCGACGGCTGAGGGGCCGCTGAGAGGGAAGCACATGAACCCGGACCGAGCGCGAACCAGGTGCGCGGCCGGACGACCAGCCATATCGACATCGCCAGGAAGCCGACGTCGCGGGCGATCTCGATCGCGTAGTCGCGGCCGTCGACGCCCTCGACCACACCTCCTCCCCCGAAGCAGCCGCAATCGATCGACAGGCCGCGCGCCCACGCCGAGGCGATCGCGGCGACGAGCGCGACCAGCCCCAAGGCGCTGACGAGCGCTGCGAAGCGCGTCGCGAGACCGACGAGCAGGACCAGGCCCAGGGCCAGTTCGAGAACGGGGAAGGCGGCGGCGAACGGCCGCACCCAGCCGGCGGGCAAAATCTGGTACGCCCGTACCGCCACGACGGTCTGCGTCGGATCCGAGAACTTCACCCAACCGGAGACGAGCCACACCGCCGCCAGACCGTATCGGGCGAGCGTGGAGACGAGACCGACCCACATGCCGGCGACAATACCGGGCGGTCGTCTCACCGCGCCGTGTCGTCGGTCACCTGTGTCGCCTGCTCGACGACCCGGGGGCGTCCGACGACGAACCACGGCAGCGTCGCCGCTAGCATGATCACACCCGTGACCGCGAAGGCCGTCGAGTAGGACAACCGGTCCGCGAGGAAGCCTGCGGCGACCGGACCGATCACCGCGCCGACATCGGCGACCATCTGGAAGGTCGCGAGCACCGGCCCGCCCCGGGCCTTGCTGCCCACGACGTCGGCGACGGCGGCCTGCTGCGAGGGATTCGACAGCCCGGACCCCATACCCGCCACGAACGAGGTGATGAGGAACCAGACGACGCTCTCGGTGAATCCCATGGCGATCGTGCTGACCCCGCACACCACCAGACCGGCCAGGACGAAGGGTCGCCGCCCGAACCGGTCGGACAGCTTGCCCGACTTGATGAGGACGAGTGCGTTGCCCACCGCGAAGGCGGTCAGCGCGACACCCGCGAACGCCTCACCCTCGTCGAGCGCCTCGACGACGAACAGAGGCACCATCGCCACGCGGACCCCGAACACCACCCAGCCGTTGGCGAAGTTCGATCCCAGCGCCGCGCGGTAGACCGGCGAGCGCAGCGCGTCGCGCAGGCGCATGACGGGCACGCCGTCCCCACTGTCGGGACGGGCGAGTTCCGACGAGCGCAGGCTGATCCCCACGACCGAGGCCGCGACGAGCAGCGCCACGGCGTAGATGAGAAAGGGTGCGCGCAGCCCCAGTCCGATAAGGGCACCGCCGAAGAGCGGGCCGAGGATGTTGCCCATGAGGAAGCTGGTCGCGTACAGGCCGGACACACGCCCGCGGGCGTCCGGGGGCGCGATCCGCACGAGCAGACCGAG
Source organism: Rhodococcus sp. GQ147 (assembly GCF_059759155.1). Taxonomy (NCBI): domain Bacteria; kingdom Bacillati; phylum Actinomycetota; class Actinomycetes; order Mycobacteriales; family Nocardiaceae; genus Rhodococcus; species Rhodococcus sp. GQ147. The sequence goes on along the minus strand of NZ_JCAXDU010000025.1, from coordinate 49,904 downwards.
CGCCGACACCGTGAACATCGTCGACCCGATGCCGCCGAGGGCCCGGAAGACGAGCAGCTGCCAGTAGCTCGCCGCGAATGCGCACGCGCCCGTCGACAGGGCGACGATGAGCAGGCCCGTGATGTAGACGGGCCGCTCCCCCAACTTCTGCACCAGCGACCCGCTCGCGGGTGCGAAGAGCAGTCGCATCGCCGCGAACGACGACACGACGACCGTCGCCGCCGTCACACCGACGTCGAAGCTTCGCGCGAATTGGGGCAGCGCGGGAGCGACGAGACCGAAGCCGAGCGCGATCACGAAACTCGCGACGACCAGAACCCAGATTTCCCGCGGCAAAGCCGCATCACGTGTCCGCATGATGCCCACGATGTTAGCGAGGCGCACGACCTCGCCCGGTCGCGCGGTGGGCGAGCGGGCTCAGGACAGGACGGACGAGACGAGTTCGCGTGCCGCCTGCTGGACCTCGGCGAGATGGTCGGGGCCGCGGAACGATTCGGCGTAGATCTTGAAGACGTCCTCGGTGCCGGACGGGCGGGCGGCGAACCACGCGTTCTCGGTGGTGACCTTCAGGCCACCGATCGCGGCACCGTTGCCGGGTGCCGCAGTGAGCGTCGCGGTGATCGGTTCGCCGGCGAGCTCGGTGGCGCCGACCTGCTCGGACGACAGTTTCGACAGCACCGCCTTCTGCTCGCGCGTCGCCGGGGCGTCCACGCGCGCGTAAGCGGGGTCGCCGTACCGATCGACGAGTTCGGCATAGTAGCGGGACGGGCTCTTCTCCGTCACCGCGGTGATCTCCGCCGCGAGCAGGGCGAGGACGATGCCGTCCTTGTCGGTGGTCCACACCGAGCCGTCGCGCCGGAGGAAGGACGCACCGGCGCTCTCCTCCCCGCCGAAGCCCAGCGAACCGTCGCTCAGCCCGGAAACGAACCATTTGAAGCCCACCGGCACCTCGAGCAGGTCGCGGCCGAGGCCGGCGGCGACCCGGTCGATCATCGACGAACTCACGAGCGTCTTGCCCACCTTGCTCGACTCCGCCCAACCGGGGCGATTGCGGAACAGGTAGTCGATCGCGACGGCGAGATAGTGGTTCGGATTGAGCAGACCGGCGTCGGGGGTGACGATGCCGTGCCGGTCGGCGTCGGCGTCGTTGCCGGTCGCGAGGTCGTAGGCCTCGCGGTTGCCGATCAGCGATGCCATGGCGTTCGGCGACGAGCAGTCCATGCGGATCTTCCCGTCGGTGTCGAGCGTCATGAACCGCCAGGTGGCGTCGACGAGCGGATTGACGACGGTGAGGTCAAGGGCGTGCCGTTCGGCGATCTCGCCCCAGTAGTCGACGCTCGCACCGCCCATCGGGTCGGCGCCGATCCGTACCCCGGCAGCACGGACGACGTCGAGATCGACGATGTTCGGCAGATCGTCGATGTAGGCGGCGAGGAAGTCGTGTCGTCCGGCGGACGCGAGCGCCGACGAGAGCGGCACCCGCTTCACCCCGTCGAGTCCGGCGGCGAGCAGTTCGTTGGCGCGAGCGGCGATGACCGACGTCGCGTCGCTGTCGGCCGGACCACCCGACGGGGGGTTGTACTTGAAGCCACCGTCGCGCGGAGGATTGTGCGAGGGGGTGACGACGATCCCGTCGGCGCGGGCACCGGAGCCGGAATTGTGCTGCAGGATCGCGTGACTGACGGCCGGAGTCGGGGTGTAGCGGTCGCGGGAGTCGACGACCACTTCGACGCCGTTCGCGACGAGCACTTCGAGCGCGCTCGCCCAGGCCGGTTCGGACAGGGCGTGCGTGTCGCGGCCGAAGAACAGCGGGCCCGAAGTGCCCTGCTGGGCGCGGTATTCGACGATGGCCTGGGTGGTCGCGAGGATGTGGGCTTCGTTGAACGCACCGTCGAGGCTCGAGCCGCGATGACCGGACGTGCCGAAAGCCACCTGCTGCGAGGCGTTCTCGGGATCCGGTTGCACGGTGTAGTAGGCGGTGACAAGGTGTGCGAGATCTTCGAGATCCGCCGCGGTGGCCGGCTGTCCCGCTCGTTCGTGCGCCATGTGCTCTCCTCGTCGATGGTGGTGTTCTCATCTTGCCGCCGATCCGCGGCACGCGCGGGATGAGTACCCCGATCCGCGCGTCGGTACGGATACTGACGAAAAGGTCATCACGGCCATGGGACCAAAGTTTCTGACCCGAAAGTAGTATTGGCGTTCACAATTAGGTGGGCTAACTTCAGTGAACGAAATGAAGACGATGCCGGGGAGGACATTTCTTCGTTTCGCTCTCACTGTTTCGGCGCCGTCTCCGACGTCTCCGGGACCGACAGCGACCGTGCCCGTCGTCGAGAACACTCACCCTCTGAGTCTCGACGGCGGGCACTGCCGTTTCCCGAAGCTGCCGATCAGGCTCACCCGGACAACAAGAAACCCGGGTAGGTGATCGATGGTCGATCACCTACCCGGGTCGATGGTGGAGCTGCCGGGAATCGAACCCGGGTCCTCCGCCGCCTCGCGAGGGCTTCTCCGTGTGCAGTTCGCTATGTCTCTACTCGGATCTCCCGTTCTCGCGAACAAGACGAGATGACGATCCCAGTCGCTGTTTGTTGTCCCGCACGTCTCCGCGACCGAGCCGTACGGTAGAGCTCTCTAGTCGATGCCAGGATCCGGGTCGAGAGCAAACCCGGGCTGACAGAGACGCGCTCGCTTAGGCAGCGAGGGCGTACTCGCGCTGAGTGGACTCGGCGCTTAATTGGTTGCAGCGACGCTTACGGTGGTCTCTTGCCTGCACCGACACGCTTCCCCTTGCTCAACGTACGCAGTCGAAACCGTTCAGCCCCGTACGCGCCTGCGACCTTCGCAGGACTACCTACTGTAACGACCCGAAGGCCCGATGTCATTCCCATTTTCGAAAACGATTCGTTGCCGGGTCATGAGGCTACTCACACCGCCGCTCACCGGCAACGGAACCGGGTCGGGGTGACCCGAGTCCGGCGTCGCCGGGTGTCACCCGTAGCGCTCCGTCCGGTGACGCGCTTTCCACGATGCCGGGTCCAGCGCCTCCAGGATTCGTGTTCTTCCCACCCCACCCCGGATCAGCCGGGCAGGCTGACGAGTGCGACGGCCAGTCCGGCTGCGAGCAGGCCGAGCAGTTTCACCCGGCTCACGCGCTCTCCGAGCACGATGACGGCGAGTAGCACCGTCACCGCCGGATACAGCGCCGCGATCACGCTCACCAGCGACAGCAGGCCGTGCTGGTAGGCGAACAGCAGTGCACCGTTCGCGATCACGTCGATCACGCCGATCCCGATCAGGATCGGCAGGAGCGACCGGATCGGCCACACCACGGTGCGCCACGAGAAGGCGATCACCAGCCAGACCACGAGGGTGGCGGTCGCGCGGGAGGCGGCGAGCGGCCACAGGCCGGTGCCGGTACCGACCTGACCGAGGCCGATGAACGACAACGCGAAGGCGATGCCCGATCCGACCGTCCACCACGCGATCCTCGACGTGAAGCGCGGGTGTCCGACACCGGTGACGGTCTCGTCGGATTCGCGGCTGACCAGCCCCACCGCGATCACCGCGACGACGATGCCGAGATAGGCGAGCAGACCTGGCCGGTCCCCCGTCGCGATCCCGAACAGCACGGGGATTCCGGCCACGACGACAGCGGTGACCGGTGAGACGACCGACATCGGCCCGTTCGCCAGTGCGAGGTAGAACCACCAGACGGCGATGCCGCCGGCCACGCCCGCTGCGGCACCCCACGCGAGGGACGCCGCGGTGAGGTCGCCGCCGACGATCGACGCGGCGATCAGGGACACGACGAGCGAAGCCGGGTAGGTGACGGCGACGACGCCGAGTGCGCTCGCGCGACGGGAGGCGGCACCCCCGGCGAAATCGCTGAGGCCGTACCCGACCGCCGCGAGAAGCGCGAGCGCGACCGCGATCAGCGGCTCATGCCCTTCACTCGCCGGCCGAGCTCGCGGGTCACCTCACGTTCGGCGGTCCGGCGGGCGAGATCCTGACGCTTGTCGTAGTCCTGCTTGCCCTTGGCGAGCGCGAGCTCGACCTTGACCTTGCCGTCGGAGAAGTACATCGACAGCGGCACGAGGGTCTGGTTGCCCTCCCGGGTCTTGCCGACGAGCGCGTCGATCTCGCGACGGTGCAGCAGCAGCTTGCGGGTGCGGCGCGGAGCGTGGTTGGTCCACGTGCCGTGCCCGTATTCCGGAATGTGCAGACCCCGCAACCACACCTCGCCGTCGTCGACGGTCGCGAATGCGTCCACCAGGGAGGCCTTTCCCTCCCGCAGGCTCTTGACCTCGGTACCGACGAGGGCGATGCCCGCCTCGTAGGTGTCGAGGATGGTGTAGTTGTGGCGCGCCTTCCGGTTGGTCGCGATGACCTTCCGGCCCTTTTCCTTCACGTGCAGGCCTTTCCGGTCCACGATCGATCGAACAGAACACCGTCCAGCATAGGAACCTCGCACGACACCTTATTCACGCACGTACAGACGCAAGGTCACATACGAGGTGAGAGCGGCCATTCCCACGCCCACGAGGACCAGGAACGGCGAGACCAGAAGGATGTCGCTGTCGGTGATGCGGGCGACGATGTTCGCGTCGTAGACCTCGGTGAGCATGTCGTCGACGAACATGCTCTTGGCGACGAAGAGTCCGCCGATGGCGAGTGCGGCACCCACGATCGCGGCGATCACCGCTTCGAGGAGGAAGGGCAGCTGCGTGTACCAGCGGGTCGCGCCGACCAGCCGCATGATGCCGACCTCGGTGCGGCGGGTGAAGGCCGCGATCTGCACCATGTTCGCGATCAGAAGCACGGCCGCGATCGCCTGGATCGTGGCGATGGCGAACGCGCCGTTGCGGATGCCGCCGAGCACGCCGAACAGACGCTCGACGAGATCCTGCTGGTTGAGCACGCTGTCGACGCCGGGCCGGGTACCGAAATCGTCCTGGATCGCCGCGAATCGATCCGGATCGGACATCTTGATCTTGAAGGAGGCAGGGAAGCTGTCGGCACTCACGAGTTCGGCGAGTTCGGGCTGATCGGCGAAGACACGATCGGTGGCGTCGAGGACGGCGTCGTCGCGGCTCAGGTACTGGACCGACACCACGTCGTCGGTGCTCTCGAGGTCGCTGCGCAGGGTGGAGCAGAGATCCTGCTCGCACTCCGGATCGAGCGAGGAGATGTCCTCGGTCAGGAACACCTGCACCTCGACCCGGTCGAGGAAGATCCGTTCCGTTTTGCCCGCCATCTGGACCACGAGCAGCCCCGCACCGAACAGCGCGAGGGAGATCGCCGTGGTGAGGATCATCGCGATGGTCATGGTGAGGTTGCGGCGCAGGCCGGTGGTGACCTCGCTGAACAGGAAGCTGGCACGCATCGGGTGGGATTCCTTCGGTTGCCTGGTGGGGATGCTCGGGTGACGGGATCTAGCGGCCGACGCCGTAGACGCCGCGTGCCTCGTCGCGCACGACGCGTCCGAGATCGAGTTCGACGACCCGTCGCCGCATCGAGTCGACGATGTGGTGGTCGTGGGTCGCCATGAGCACCGTCGTGCCCGTGCGGTTGATGCGTTCGAGCAGCAGCATGATGTCCTGGCTGGTCTCGGGGTCGAGGTTGCCGGTCGGTTCGTCGGCCATCAGCACGAGCGGCCGGTTGACGAACGCACGCGCGATCGCGACACGCTGCTGTTCGCCGCCGGACAGTTCGGCGGGCAACCGGTCGGCTTTGCCGGACAGTCCCACCAGGTCGAGAACCTCCGGCACCGTCCGTTCGATCACTCCGCGCGGCTTACCGATCACCTCGAGAGCGAACGAGATGTTCTCGGCGACCGTCTTGCGCTGGAGCAACCGGAAGTCCTGGAAGACGCATCCGAGATTCTGGCGCAGCTTCGGTACGCGACGCGCCGGCAGCCGGTTGACGTGGAAATCGGCCACGTGGATGTCGCCGGTGGTGGGCTTCTCCTCTCGCAGGAGCAACCGGAGGAAGGTCGACTTCCCGGATCCGGAGGGACCGATGAGAAAGACGAACTCGCCCTTCTCGACGTGCACCGAGACCCCTTCGAGCGCGGGACGCGTGGACGTCTTGTAGGACTTGGACACACTCTCCAGCCGGATCACGTGGACATGCTAACCGTTACCGGACGGTGACCTACGGCACCGGCTCGTCGGTGCTCTACGACGACGGAGCGTCGGTGTCCTCGGTCACCGTCGGATCCTGCTGGTCGTTCAGTCCGGGGATCGTGGGCAGGTCGAACGGGAACTGCCTGTTCGTCGTGGTGGGGGGCGCTGTCGTCGTGGCATCCTGCGGCGGCGTCCCGCCCTGTTCCCTGCCCGGCACGCCGGTCGCCGTCGTCGGCGGGAAGGTCGACGAGGTCGTCGGCGGATAGGGCGTGTCGGTGGTCTCCGGCACGGACTTCTCCTGCGGGGCGGTGGTCGCCGGCGGCACGTACGGCACGTAGGGCGTCTCGGAGATGATCACGGCGGTCGACGGCGCATCGGGGGTGTCCTCGGGCTGGTTGAGGAACAGGTAGGTCACCCACAGCGCAAGCCACAGGGTGCACAACGCGAAGGTCGTGGTCCTGATCCGCCCACCGAGGAGGTGCGACGGGATGCGCCTGCGGTGCTTCTCCTCCGGCTCGGTGGCCGCGCCCCCACCCGACGTCCCTCCACCCGGTGTCACTGTGCCTCCACTCGATCGACCACGCTGGCGGTGTCGAGCTGGGGCGTGACGGTGATGCCCCGTTCACGCAGTGCTCGCGCGATCCGCGCACGCAGCAGACGGCCCACCTGGAACTGCTTGCCGGGCAGCGTGCGCGCGACCATGCGGACGCTGAGCTGATCCACCTCGAGGCTCTCGACACCCATCACACTCGGTTCGTCGAGCAACAGCTCCCGCAGGCGGGGTTCCTTGTATGCGGCGACACCCAGTTCGCGCAGCATCTCGGTGACGTCGGCGATGTCGGCGGTCACCGGGATCGGCACGTCCACCACGGCGCGCGCCCAGTCCTTCGACAGGTTGACGGCCTTGTTGATCTGCCCGTTGGGGACGGTGATGACCTCACCCGCCGTGCTACGCACCCGGGTGACGCGCAACGTGACGTCCTCGACGGTGCCGATCGCGTCCTCGGACGCACCGGTCACGGAGATCTGCACGGTGTCGCCGAAGCCGTACTGCCGTTCGGTGATGATGAAGAACCCCGCGAGGATGTCCTGCACGATGCGCTGGGCACCGAAGCCGAGCGCCGCGCCGAGCACGGTCGCCGGCGCGACCAGGCTGCCGATGGGCAGCTGCAGATAGTCGAACACCTTCAGGGTCGCAACGATGTACACGAACGAGATCGCCATCCACGTGACCACCTGGGCGACCGAATGGCGATGCTTCGTCGCCTCGGACCGCACGAGGTCGTCGGACTGCGTGTAGCGCTCGTCGATGCGGCGCGTGATGCGGCTGCCGATCCAGGAGACGAACCGGGCGATCAGAACCGCCCCCAGAATCGTGAGTGCGATCAGCAGCCCGCTCGTCGACAACCAGTCGAGCAGTCTAGCTCCGGGAAGAAACGGCACAGGCCCCTCTCCTGTTTCCGATCACGATTTCTGCTCTTCTCGCATACGCCAGCGGATGCCCGATTCGAGGAATCCGTCGATGTCGCCGTCGAGCACCGCCGAGGGGTTGTTGACCTCGTACTCGGTGCGCAGGTCCTTGACCATCTGGTAGGGATGCAGCACGTACGAGCGCATCTGGTTGCCCCACGAACTGCCGCCGTCGCCCTTGAGCGCATCCATCTCGGCGCGCTCCTCCTGGCGCTTGCGCTCGAGGAGCTTGGCCTGCAGGACACGCATGGCCGCGACCTTGTTCTGCAACTGCGACTTCTCGTTCTGACAGGTGACGACGATGCCGGTCGGGATATGCGTCAGGCGCACGGCGGAGTCGGTGGTGTTGACCGACTGGCCTCCCGGGCCGGACGAGCGGTAGACGTCGACGCGGACGTCGTTCTCGTCGATGTCGATGTGGTCGGTGGTCTCGACGACGGGCAGCACCTCGACCTCGGCGAAGGAGGTCTGGCGGCGGCCCTGGTTGTCGAAGGGGCTGATGCGGACGAGACGGTGCGTGCCCATCTCGACCGACAGGGTCCCGTAGGTGTAGGGCGCCTTGACGGCGAAGGTGGCGGACTTGATGCCGGCCTCTTCCGCGTAGGAGGTGTCGTAGACCTCGACGCCGTAGCCGTGCTTGTCGGCCCAGCGGATGTACATACGCATGAGCATCTCGGCCCAGTCGGCGGCGTCGACGCCACCGGCGCCCGCGCGGATGTTGACGAGCGCGTCGCGCTGGTCGTACTCGCCGGACAGCAGCGTGCGCACCTCCATCGCCTCGATGTCGGCGCGCAGGCTCTCGCGTTCGGCCTCGGCGTCGGCCAGGGCGGCGGTGCGGGCCTCGCCCTCCTCGCCCTCGGCGAGCTCGTACAGAACCGGGAGATCCTCGAGCCGCTGGCGCAGGCCCTCGACCCGGCGCAGCTCACCCTGTGCGTGCGACAGTTCGCTGGTGACCTTCTGGGCGTGGTCCTGGTCGTTCCACAGCTCGGGGTCGGCGGCCTGGTGTTCGAGTTCGTCGATGCGCCGTCGCAGCTCCTCGACGTCGAGGACCGACTCCACGGTGCGGAGGGTCGTGTCGAGCTCGGTCAGGGCTGCGGAAACATCGGGATGCACGATTCAACAGGTTACCGGAGCGACGAACCGGCCCGCCGTGGGCAGCGATCGACACGGCAGGGCCCCGGTCGGGTCGAGCACCGCGCCGACCCCGGAGTGGACGGCAAGCTGCTCGGCCCCGGACGACGGCGGCTAGCGTTTCCGTCATGACCACCGACTACACCGCCGACCTGGACCTCGCACTCCGACTCGCCGACGCGTCCGACGCCATCACCCGCGACCGCTTCGGTGCGCTGGACCTGAAGGTGGACGACAAGCCGGACCTGAGTCCGGTCTCCGACGCCGACCTCGCCGTCGAGCGCGCCATCCGCGAGATGCTCGGCGAGCAGCGACCGGACGACGCGGTGCTCGGCGAGGAGTTCGGTGGCGACGCGGTCTTCCGCGGGCGGCAGTGGGTCGTCGATCCGATCGACGGCACGAAGAACTTCGTGCGTGGCGTACCGGTCTGGGCGAGCCTGATCTCGCTCCTCGAGGACGGTGTGCCTGTCGTGGGCGTGGTCAGCGCCCCGGCACTGAACCGTCGGTGGTGGGCGGCCGCGGACGGCGGCGCCTGGGTGTCGCACGACGGCGCCGAGCCCCGGCGCATCTCGGTGTCGGAGGTGACCGACCTCGCGTCGGCGTCGCTGAGCTTCTCGAGCCTGAGCGGCTGGCACGAGCGTGGCATCCGTGATCGTTTCGTCGCCCTGACCGACGACGTGTGGCGGGTGCGCGCCTACGGCGACTTCTTCTCCTACTGCCTGCTCGCCGAGGGCGCCCTCGAGATCGCGCTCGAACCCGAGGTTTCGCTGTGGGATCTGGCCGCGCTCGACGTGCTGGTGCGCGAGGCAGGTGGACGGTTCACGAACCTCGAGGGTGCGGACGGTCCGCACGGCGGCAGTGCGGTCGCGACCAACGGCACGCTGCACGACGAGGTGCTCGGTCGACTGAAGTGAGTGGCCGGCCCCACGCACGGATGGTCACGCGTGGGGCCGGGTTCGTCAGCGGACCGGGAGATGCACAGCGGTCTCGAGGTCGGCTTCGTTCGTGACGCCCGGATCATCGAGATAGACGTTGAAGTGGTGGGTGGCCACGTCGTCGTCGACCCGGGCCGCGGACAGGCCGTGTTCGGTCAGGAATTCGGCGATCGCCTCGTGGGCCCGCGGGATCGATTCGGCGTACGGCCCGGTCACGGTGGCGACGACCGCCCGGCGTGAGGGGAACTCGTGGACCGTCAGCGGCTCGCGGGCCGTGGTTCCCGGCGCCACCGGCAGGAACACCGATTCGTCGACGTCCGACTCACGGAACTCGCCGTCGTGTTCGATACATCCGCCGGGTCCGGTCGGGACGATGCCCTGCTCCTGCAGGGCGGGCATGAAGCGTTGCCACAGTTCACCTTCGGCCGAGTAGTCGGCGACGGTGCCGCGGAGGCAGACGTACGTCTGCTGAGGAATCTCGCGCGGCATCGGCGGTCTGCTCGGGGAGGTATCGGCGGTAACCGCTGACCTCGTCGACCACGGCGGGGATCAGCACTCCCTGCGAGTCGTAGTGCCGCAGCATCCGCACGCTGATCCGGGTCAGGGACGAGAACTCTCCGATGGACATCAACCTGGTGGTGTCGGCCATGGCGCCGAGTCTGCGACCTCACACGGTGTGAGAGTCAACTCGTGCTCGCGACACAGCGGACGATGCTGGGCGACACGCGTCCACCGCGGAACTTACTGCGCGGTAGACAGTGACCTTACTCAGAAGTAAGATCGGGAGTGTCCGCTGCCGCATCGAGAGACTTCTGGTGATCATGAGCAAGCAAGACAGCGTGGGCCGCCACACGCCTCGCGACACGTCCGCCGTCGGCCTCAATCCGATCAAACGCGACGCCATGGGTGCTGCCATGCGCGTGCTCACCCGGATCACGGGTTCCGAACTGGCCGACCGGTACAAGATCCGCGAGACGATCGACCGGATCACGTACCAGTCCACGAAAACCGGCTTCAAGACCCTCGGCGCCGCCACGCGCACCTTCAAGAAGATGTCCGGCGGCGCGAGCGGCCCGCAGCGTCTCACCACCGCGAAGAACGCCGACTTCTTCGATCTCACCCCGACCGACGATCAGCAGATGATCACGGAGACGGTGCGTGAGTTCGCCGCCGAGATCCTGCGCCCCGCCGCGCACGACGCCGACGAGGCCGCCGCGGCCCCGGCCGATCTGCTCGCGCGCGCAGCCGAACTCGGCATCACCATGGTCAACGTACCCGAGGCGTTCGACGGCGCCGCCGACGAGCGCGGCGTGGTCACCAACGTGCTGGTCGCCGAGGCCCTCGCGCACGGCGACATGGGCCTGGCCCTGCCGATCCTCGCGCCGAGCGGTGTGGCCGTGGCGCTCACACAGTGGGGCACCGAGGACCAACAGAAGACCTACCTGCCGGCCTTCGCCGGCGACGATGTCCCCCAGGCGTCGGTCGTCGTCGCCGAGCCGCGCGCCCTGTTCGATCCCTTCGCGTTGCAGACCAAGGCGGTGCGCTCCCCCAGCGGCTACCGGCTCAACGGCGTGAAGTCGTTCGTCCCGGCGGCGGGCAGCGCCGAACTGTTCGTCGTGGCAGCCGAACTCGACGGTAAGCCGTCCCTCTTCCTCGTCGAGGCGAAGAGCAAGGGCGTCGTGATCGAGGCCGATCCGGGCATGGGCCTGCGCGCCGCCGGACTGGGCCGCCTTCTGCTCGAGGACGTCGCGGTGCCGGAATCGGCACGTCTCGGCGACGACGACGCCGACGTCCGCGCCGAGCAGTACGCCGACGCCGTGCGCCTGTCGCGCCTGGGCTGGGCAGCTCTGGCGATGGGCACCGGTCAGGCCGTGCTCGACTACGTGGTCCCCTACGTCAACGAGCGCGAGGCGTTCGGCGAGCCCATCAGCCACCGGCAGGCGGTGGCGTTCATGGTGGCCAACATCAAGATCGAGCTCGACGGTCTACGTCTGGTCACCCTGCGCGGTGCGTCGCGGGCCGAGCAGGGCCTGTCGTTCGCTCGCGAGGCGGCCCTGGCCCGCAAGCTCGCCACCGACAAGGGCATGCAGTTCGGCCTCGACGGCGTCCAGCTGCTCGGCGGCCACGGCTACACCAAGGAACACCCCGTCGAACGTTGGTACCGCGACCTGCGAGCAATCGGAGTCGCCGAGGGCGTCGTCCTCGTCTGATCGGCCCGACCCGAACAAGGAACCTGTGATGATCAATCTCGAACTTCCCCGGAAGCTCAAGGCTTCCGCGAACCAGGCCCATCAGGTCGCCGCGCAGATTTTCCGGCCGATCTCCCGCAAGTACGACCTCGCCGAGCACGAGTACCCCATCGAACTCGACACCATGGCCGCGATGGTCGAAGGGCTCAACGACTCCGGCCAGGGCGCGGCGGGTGCCGCGCTCGGCCGCGACAGCAAGGCCAAGCAGGACGGCCCCGCCGGAAATGCCAACGGCGGCAACATGGCCGGACTCCTCAATGTCATCGAGACGTGCTGGGGCGACGTCGGCCTGACCCTGTCGATCCCCTACCAGGGCCTGGGCAATTCCGCGATCGCCGCGGTGGCCACCGACGAGCAGCTCGAACGCTTCGGCAAGGTGTGGGCCTCCATGGCAATCACCGAGCCCGGTTTCGGATCCGATTCGGCGGCCGTGACGACCACGGCCGTGCTCGACGGCGACGAGTGGGTCCTCAACGGCGAGAAGATCTTCGTCACCGCCGGTGAGCGTTCCACGCACATCGTCGTGTGGGCGTCCGTCGACAGGTCGAAGGGCCGCGCCGCGATCAAGTCGTTCGTCGTGCCGCGCGAGGCTCCCGGACTCTCGGTCGCGCGTCTCGAGAAGAAGCTCGGCATCAAGGCATCCGACACCGCGGTGCTCGTGCTCGACAACTGCCGCATCCCGAAGGACAACATCCTCGGCTCCCCGGAGGTGAACACCGAGAAGGGGTTCGCCGGGGTCATGCAGACATTCGACAACACGCGTCCGATCGTGGCCGGCATGGCCGTGGGTCTCGGTCGTGCGGTACTCGAGGAACTGCGCACGATCCTGAAGGAGGCGGGCGTCGAGGTCTCCTACGACATCCCCGCGAACAACCAGCATGCCGCGGCCGCCGAGTTCCTCGCGCTCGAGGCCGACTGGGAGGCCGCCTACCTGCTCGCGCTGCGCGCGACGTGGATGGCCGACAACAAGAAGCCCAACTCCCTCGAGGCGTCGGTGTCGAAGGCGAAGGCCGGCCGCACCGGCACCGCGGTCTCGCTCAAGGCCGTCGAACTCGCCGGAACCTACGGGTATTCGCAGCGGCCGCTGCTCGAGAAGTGGGCACGCGATTCCAAGATTCTCGACATCTTCGAGGGCACCCAGCAGATCCAGCAGCTCATCGTCGCTCGACGGGTGTTGGGCAAGACCTCGGCCGAACTGAAGTAGCAGGTCAGAGCGCTCGTTCTTCCACGTCGCTGCCCCCGTCGCCCTCGCTGGCGGCGGGGGCAGCCTCCGTTTCCGACCCCTCCGCCTCATCGTCGGTCCCGACCTGGTCCCGGCCGAGCGCCGAGTCGACTGCCGAACGGGTCCGCTCGTCCTCCCCCGGCCACAGGTGCGCGTACACCTCGAGCGTCGTCGTCGGCGTCGAATGCCCGAGCCGCTCCTGCACCGTCTTCACACTCGCGCCCGAGAAGATCAGCGTCGACGCGTAGAAGTGCCGCAGGCTGTGCCAGGTGATCTCCTCGTCCAACCCAAGGCGATCACGCACCAGCTTGAACGACTTGCCCAGCGTCGACGACGACCACATCTGACCCTTCACGGTCCGGAAGATCGGCATCGACCGGTCCGCGCATGGGTTCTCCTCGAGTTCCTTCGCGAGCGCTTCGAGCGCCACGTCCGGGAGCGGAAGGCGACGGCTCATCTTCGTCTTCAGCGGCGCCCACGAGAACTCCGACGTCCCCGTCTTCGACTGCTCGGAGATCGTGGCCTCCTTGCGAAGGAAGTCCACCGACCGGATCCGCAGACCCGCGAGCTCACCCGCGCGCAGGCCCGTCGCCGCACCGACGACGATCATGCGCGCCAGCGTCGGGTGCGCCGGCACCGCCCCCCTACCCTTCGGCACGCCCTGCCGAGCCGCGTCCGCGAGGAGCCACACCTGCTCGCCGGTCAGGATCTCGGCGCGGGTGACCGCCTTGTCGCCGCGGCGCCGAGTGGCGATGCCGGCACATGGGGATTTACGGAGCAGGCCGTCGGACACGGCCATGTTCATGCACCCGGCGAGCTGGCCCGAGAAGTTCCGCACCGTCGTATCACCGAGGCCATCGCAACCCTTCACCCACGGGCGGCCGGTGCGCAGCTCATGTTGCCAATCGCGCACGTGGGAGCCGCGGAGCTTGCCGATCGGGATGTCGGCGAGCCGACCGAGATTGCGGCCGATCTGCTCCCGCACCTTCCGGGTTCCGTCGGTGTGCGCTGCCTGTTCCCATGAGCGCCAGAGGTGGGCGACGGTGATCTCCTGCGACTTCGGGTCGATCCAGTCACCGTCGCGGACCTCCTTCTCGCGGTCGCGAACCCAGTCTTTCGCATCCCGCTCGAAGTCGAATGTTTTGGTGCGTTCCTTGCCGTCGGCGCCGATGTAGCGCGCGACCCACCGCACCTTCCCGCCGCGGATGCGCTTCTGGGGCTTCATCAGTTTCTCCTCATCCACAGCTCTTTCCACACCCGCACGATGCGGACGGTGACACCGAGGTGATGGGCGATCGCGCCCTCGTGCGTGCCGTGGAGACGCTCGGCCTCTCGGTATTCGGCAGGGGTGATGAGCAGCTGGGCAGCGAACTCGTCGGCCTGGCGCTCCTGCTTGGCGTGCAGTAGATCGTCGAGCGCACACCGATGCCCGTAGTGGTGGTGCCCCAGCTCGTGGCCGAGCGCGCTCACAGCATCACGTTGGCGCAGTCCGGATTTGAGGACGATGCACCGGTGAGAGGGGTAGTACCTGGCCGGCTCACTGCTGGGGATATCGCCCTCGACGACGAAGATCCCAGCAGCAGCGACGGCGTCGTAGAGCCGCTTCACCACCGGTCCTACGGCGTGTAATCGTGGTCCGTCGAGTCATCGTCGTACTCGTCGTCGCCCCGGGTCATTGCCACGTACTCCTCTCCCTCCAAATCCTCGAGAGTAGGAGCGGACTGCGGTTTGAGTTGGTGGACAGTGCCACCCGTGCGCCCGGGGGTGCGCCACTGCAGCGTCGGGTTGAGTCGTGTTGCGAGTTCGAGGGCCAGTTCGCCTTCGGTGGCGGTCTCAACGAGCTTGCCTTCGCCTTCGAGGAATCCGTACACCTCGCTGTATTCGAGCTTGTGGAGTTCGACGAGGGCGTCGATGGGGCTCACATGGAGTGCGCGAGCCAGTGCGATCAGGTCGTCGGCGCTGAGCCCTTCCGCCAGGCGGTTCTGCGCTGTCTTGCGTGAGACACCCAGGTGCTCGGCGATTTCCGTGACGGTGATGCGCCGGCGGGTGACCTCACTGAACCATGCTCGTTGATCGCTCATGGACGGCAATGCTACTGAGTAACTTTTTACCCGTCAAGTGAGCATCAACCTGCACATTCGCCCACTTCACTACACACCACTTGCGTCATTTGATTGCCAAATCACATCGGTGTGGGTTAACTTCTACCCATCGCACCGCTAAGGGAGGTGAAAGTGCGAATGTTTCTACTCAGTTTGGACGAGATCGAGCGGGTGAAGCGCGCTCACCGCATCCGGAGCGTCACCGGACTCGCCGAGGTTACGGGCCTGACGCGGAAGACCTGGTCTACCGCCCTCCGTGATCGGCGGCCCACTCCTCAAGTCCTGGAAGCGCTGGCCCGCCTCGGTGCTCGACCCGACCGCGTCCTCATCGCCGACGAAGCCGCTATCTCCATGTCCGCGTAGGAGCCGACTCCGTGAACTCGACACACATGTCCGTGAAGCAGCTGGCTGCGCGGTGGAGCTGCCCGGTCAGCGCGATCTACCAGCAGGTGCGCTCCGGCGGCCTGGCCGCACTCCACATCGGCCAGACGATCCGCATCCCGATCGCAGAGATCGAGCGCTTCGAAGCGCAGAACACGACCGGCGGCGACGAAGTCGGCCGGCGACGCAAGACCCGATCCGCATAAGAACGGCCGCCAGGTGGGCGAACACCTGACGGCCACGACAAGAGATGGGAACCCAATGTCACGCACGAGCATACCGCGGAGGGACCGACGAACTGGCCGCCGCATCTCGCTCCTTCTGATCCTGATGTTCCTCGGCGCGGCCACCGTTGGCGCCTGCGACTACACGAGCGAGCCGGTCGTCATCGGCGAGTACAAGGCTCCGACCGAAACCTGGGAGGACCAGTGATTACCTTCCTGTTCGGCTTCGTCACCGCATTCGCCGTCTCGGGAATCGCAGCTGTTGCCTTCGGACTGCACCTGCGCCACAAGAGCGAATCCTCCGAGTTCACCGAAGAGGACGCCCAGGCCACCGCCGAGGAGCTCCTCGCCGAACTCGGCGACTCCATCCGTTACGCCGGGGCGATCCTCACCATCGGGTATCACCCCGACGATCCCGAGTCGATCGTCATCCAGGGGCACGTCGGGCCGGGCCGCACGTTGTGCGATCGCTGTGTCGGCGAGTCCCTCGCCCAGACTGCACAGCGCCTCCTCGAGCGCACTCCGCATCACCGCACCGGCGGTCAGCGATGAACGGGCCCCGACGCTCCGATGTCACCCTCTCGGCCGCCATCGGCACCGCGTTCCTCCGCGGCTTCCGCGATCACAAGACCACCCGCGAGCAGGAGGGGAAGACTGCCGCGGCTCCCGAGGCGCCGGAGTCGGGGGATTCCGGCTCCGGCGCCACCCCCACCACCTCCTGATCTCCGGCGGCGATGCGGGACTACTCCGCCGCATCGCCGCCGGCATCCACGAAAGACGAACCCAATGACCGAACAGATCGATATCCGGGCAGCCGCTCTGACCATGGCGCAGGAGGCCGCGAAGCACTCCGAGAACAGGCCGATTCTCGCGCTCGACTACGCCAACGCCGCCGAGGCCCTGCACCGCCTGGCCGACATCGAGGATCGTCTCGACTTCGCGCCGAGCCAGCACGCCGTCTCCCGGGCGAAAATCGCGAACGAGCTCGATGCCACGGGCCCTCTCGAGGTCCTCACGCTCCTCGGTGACGAGGTGCGGATCCTCGCCAGCCTCGCAACCTCCAGGCTCGCCGATGGCCCCCGCGACCAGCGCGTACAGGACCTGCTCGACCGCGCGAAGCGAGCACTGCAATGAGCGCGCACCCGTACCCCGACCCAGCCGACAGCTGGGATCCCCTGCCGCCCAGCCCTCCCGGGCACGGCCCGTGGGAGCTCGTCGACCAGCGCGCCTACCACCGCGCATGGAAGGACGACCTGCCCGTCGCGATCGTCGACGTCGTCCACGGCGACCGACACCAGACCAAGTACTTCATCGCACACATGAACGGAGGCACCCGATGAGCACCCGCCTCGCCGAATGGACTCCCGAGGACTCCGACGCTCTCGACGTCGAGATCCTCGTCGAATGCCGGCGCCGCGCCCCGATGCGCCGCTCGAAGATGGGCTACGCCGAACGCGGCGTCATGATCACCGCCGCGCGCACTCTCGCCGCGAAGGGACGTGACGACGAGGCTATCGCCGAGCATCTCGGCATCACCTCGCGCTCGATCCTCCGCTGGAAGAAGTCCCTCGCAGCCAGTGGGGAGGCGTGGGCATGAGCGCACCCGACGAGATCCTCGACAGCGTCCTCGACGTCGTCAACGAAATGCCCAACGTCGACGGCCACGGAGCGTGGCGCGAGGTAGGCCCGCTCGAATGGCAGCGCATCTGCGAGAAGCACACGCACGCCACTGCGTACATCGAGATCAGCACACCCGGCGACGAGATCGAGATCGCGCACCTCGTCGCCGATCCGGATCCCGAGGCGAACAAGCCCGTCTTCGACGACGGCGCCGCGGCCGACCGGGCTCGCGAGATCGCTCTCGACTGCTCCCTGGGGGTGACTCCGTAATGGCACGTCTCGACGTTCCCGACACCTACGCCCACACCATCACCACGCAAGGCTGCGACGACAGCGCCACTGTTCGTATCGAGCTCACGCGCGACGAGGCGCGAGCTGTCGCCAAGGTTGCTCGCGAGATCAACTACGCCTCGGACTACAGCTGCATGCCGAAGCTCTACATCGAAGAGGGCGTGGCCGAAAAGGCGACAGGGATCGAGGTGGACGAATGACCCTCGATCTCACCCCCGGCTCGCCCGAGTGGCGCCGCACCGTCACCGCCTCGAAGGTCCCTGCCATCCTCGGCGTCTCGCGCTGGCAGTCGCAGTACGCGCTGTGGCACGAGATGGCCGGCCTCGTCGACCCGGCACCGATCAGCCAGTCGACGCAGGAGCTGTTCGACTACGGTCACGCCGCCGAGCTCGCCGCCCGCGAGTACTGGCTGCGCCGTAACCCCGGCTGGCGGGCGTCGCAGGGCGAGGTGCAGTACATGCGTACCGACCTCGTCGGCATCCCGCTCGCTGTCGCCACCATCGATCGGCGTGGGTCACGTGGCAACGCCCGCAAGATCATCGAGGTCAAGACCGCACGCGACCTCGAGGAGTTCGGCGACGACGGATCGGGCGAAGTGCCGATCGACTACGCCGTGCAGATCACCTGGCAGATGCTCATCGCCCAGATCCACCAGGCCGACCTCGTCCTGTGGCCGCAGTACGGGCTGCCGCGCATCTACCCGATCGAGTTCGACGAGGAGCTGGCGAAGACCATCCTCGTCCGCGTCATCGCCTGGGTCGCTTCCATCGACTCCGGCACCCCGCCGGACCTCGACAACTCGGTCACGACGTACGAGTGCCTGCGCAGGCTGCACCCGGACATCGATCGCGGCGCCGAGGTCGAACTCGACGAGCAGCTCGCCGCCGACTACCTGCGCACCGTCGCCGACCGGAAGCTCATCGACGCCGAGGAGCGAGGTCTGAAGATCCGGATCCTCGACCGCATGGGCCGCGCCCAGTTCGCGATGTGCCAGGGCCACAAGATCGCCGATCGCCGCAACTCCAAGGGCGACAACGTTTCTCTCTATCCGAACAGCAAGTCCGATTTCCTCGAAGGAGTAAGTGCATGACCACCAACGACATCGCGCCCCTGGACGAGGCCGACATCGTCCCCTCGGGCGGAAGCTTCGTCGCGACCACCGATTCGAGCAAGGCGATCGACACCCTCATGTCGCACGCCAAGGCGATGGATATCGCATACAAGCTCGCCGAAGGCATGTGCAAGACCGCGCTCGTGCCGAGCATCTACCGCGGGAAGCCCGCCGACGGTACAGCGGCGATCCTGTACGGCGCCGAGCTGGGCCTCAACCCGATTCAGTCCCTGCAGCAGATCTTCGTCGTACACGGGACACCGGCGATCTATGCCCGGACGATGGTCGCTCTGCTGAAGGTGAAGGGCTACCACATCTGGACCGAGGAGAGCACCGACGAGTCGGTGACGGTCTGCGGACAGGCGCCTTCCGGGATCTCCGAGTCCTCTACCTGGGATATCGAGCGTGCTACGAAGGCCGGCTACGTCCCGACGGTCGATGAGAAGACCGGCAAGTTCAAGACGAACGAGAACGGCAAGCTGATCGGGAACGAGAAGTACCTCAAGGACCCGCAGGCGATGCTCTACGCGAAGGCCGCCTCGGAGGTCTGCCGCAAGCTCGCGCCCGATGTCCTCCTCGGTATCGCGCATACCCGCGAGGACCTCGAGCTCGATCCGCCGGAGGAGGCGACCGTCCAGCGCAGCGCACCGAAGCAGCGCGGTATTGCGGGCGCCCGGGCCGCTCTCGGGATCGCCTCGAAGCAGGTGGCAGAACCGGAACCCGCGCAGGTCAGCGAACCGGCCACGGCAGAGAAGGCGCCTCCGGCGGCGACCGCTGCGGACCTCAAGCGCCTCGACGCTGCACTCACCGAGGCGGGGATCACCGACATCGGCGAGCGCCGAACCTTCCTCTCCGCGCGCGCTGGCCGTGAGCTGAAGGCCGCCCGCGAGCTCACCCGCGACGAGGTCGCCTCGATCGTCCAGTTCGTCAAGACGGGCGAGGAGCAGGTGTCCGGCGGTGAGCAGTCGTGAGCGACACCGAGGCGAAGGTCAGCCACTACGAGCTCGCCGAGAGCCGTCTCGTCGACGCAAGCGCCGCTCATCACATGCGCAATGACCTGCTCGAAGCGCACTACCACCTCAATCGCGCAATCGCCCACGCTGCGCTCGCCATAGCCGACGCACTCGAAAACCACCAATCCTGAGGGAGCACAGCATGTCTCAGAACCAGCCCCTGATCGACTCGGCTCGACTCCAGTTCTCCGGCCTCTCCGCCGAGGACTTCGAGGATGTGCCCCAGATCGGCGAGCAGCGCACGTACACGATCATCGCCGTCTGCCAGTCGCACACCGAGCGCGCCATGGCAAACGAGGGCACGCGCAAGTCGGTGAACATGAAGGTCGTTCGGGTCCTCTCGGGCGTCGACGAGTCGATCGAGGACGAAGTCGACGAGGAGCCGAACCTCTTCGACTCGGCCGACGAGGACGACCAGGATGACGAGCCCGAGACGCTCGGTGACGTCGCCGCGAAGGTCGTGAAGTTCGACGGCCCGCAGTTCTCCGCCGCCGACGAGCCGGACGGCGTCGCGTAATGACCCGCCCCGAGCTCTCCGCCCTCGTCGTCGTGTGCCTCTCGGCCGCGACGGCGGGGGCGACCCTCGGCGCCCGACTGGCGCTGCGGATCGCCGAGGCGTGTGACCGACGAATCGAGTCGCTGTGAACGCCGACGAGCAGACCCGGATCGACAGCGTCCGCGACTACGCCGCGCAGCTCCGAACCGACGCCGAGCTCTACCTCGAGTTCGGTGCCATCGGGACCACCGCTCTGCTCCGCGACATCGCAGGCGCCCTCGAACGGATCACCGGAGACCACCCGCGACGCGAGTCCGAAACGGTGGCAAAACGGGCCCATGCCATTGGAAAAATTTCTAACCAATGGCATGGCAGCAAAAATCCATCGGAAGACAACTCGGTAGGTGGCCGGCCGTGACCCCCAACCAGCTCCGCCTCCTCGCCGAACTCGACCCGTGGCAGATCCTCGGCCTCGCCGTCGACCCTGATGGCGCCTGCTCGAGCCTGCGCGAGCGGCATGGCGGAGGCACCCCGCTCGACGAGCAGTGTCGGGCAGCGCGACTCATGCGCGCCACGTACCGATGGGGCATCGCAATGACCGGCTACGGCGACTACACCCGCCAGCGCACCGCCCGCGACCTCGAGCACGCCGTCACGCTCACCTGGGCTCAGATCACGGCCTGGTCTGCAGCACTCACGGACGAGCAGCGCGAGCGAGCCCGCGAGGCACTGACCGCGACTCGCGAGGAACAGCGCCAGGTCACCGCCGAGCTTCTCGCGCCAGCCGAATCCCGCGACACCGAACCCACGCTCTTCTAGGAGCTCTCATGACCCCCTCACCCGACGACACGACGCGCAGCCGAGTCATCGAACTCGATGACGGAAGTCAGATCACGATTAGCGGCGGCCCAGGCGGAGATCTCGGCATATCACTCACCGACGCAGACATCGACGACGAGAGCGACTCGCCATGACCGTCCCCTGCCCCGTCTGCCGTCGCCAGGTGCACGCCACCGACTGCACCGGCCGCGTCTGCCGACACGACGACACCGCACACCACACCTGCCCGATGTCCGGGCACATCTACCCCACCGACAACGAAGAAAGGAGGGCATCCTGATGGCGAACAGCGTTGGACAGATCAGCGTCACGATCTGGCGAGACAAGGACTTCCGCGCCCGCACCCCGGAAGCGCAACGCATGTACATGCTTCTGCTCTCCCAGCGTGATCTCGACCGCATGGGGATGCAGCCCCTGATGGTCTCCCAGTGGTCCAAGGGGTGCGACCACACCACGATCGACGACGTCTGGCGTGCTCTGCACGAGCTCCAGGAGCACCGGTTCGTGTTCTTCGACGAGGACACCGAGGAGTTGTTCATCCGCTCGTACGCGCGCAACTCACAGGTCGTGAAGTCGCCGAACCTCCTCAAGTCCGCGCTGAAGTCGGCGCGTCTCGTCGAGTCCGATTTCCTGCGTCACGAGGTCGCCGTCGAACTGCGCCGGCTGAGTCGAGCCGATGCCGATCTCGTGGCCGAAGAGATCGATCCAGGTCCCATCACCCGAACCCTTCCGGAACCCTTCTCGAACCCTTCCGGAACGGTTTCGCAACCCTTCCCGAACCCTTCGGCAAATCCCCAGGTCGAACAGTTCGCGAACCCTTCCGGAACCCTTCCGATTTCGAACCCTTCCGAAAGGGTTCCGGAACCCCTAGGAGTAGGAGAGGGAGTAGGAGAACTCTCTTTAGGTAGTAATTCAGTTGGGGGGTCGCGCGCGTACGCACACGCGCGCGAGGGCGAAACACCACCCTCCCCTCATTGCCCTCGACACCCCGGCGGAACGGATGCGCCATGCCGCGCCTGCGGCGACGCCAAGCGCGCACGCCGTGAATGGGAGGCTCGGCGAGACCTCGACGTCATCACCGCCCGCTCGGCCGCAGCGCTGGAGCGAGCCGAACTCCGAGCCCGGGCCATCCTCGAATGCGAGCTGTGCGATGACGAGGGCTACGCCGGCACCGCCGTGTGCGATCACGACCCACACACGGCCGAGCGCGCCCAGCGCGGCATGGCCGCGGTCCGAGCTGCCATCGCGAAGCCGAAGGGGGCAGCGTGACGTACGTCGTCGGGCTCGACCCCTCGCTCACGGCCGCTGGGATCGCCGCTATCCCCCATCCCCAGCACGCGGGTACCCCCAACGTCCCCCGATGCGTCTCCGTCGGCGCTGGAGGGTCAATCGATGCCACTGACTCCGAGACCGCACTGCGCATCGAGCGGCAACGCGACGCGATCCTGCGATCGATGCCCGCGAAAGTCTCGCTCGTCGTCGTCGAAGCACTCCCCCGGCCCAACCCGAACGCACCCGGCAAGCACTCCGAACGCTGCGGGCTCTACTGGGCGCTGCTCGCCTTCCTCGCCGCACGCAAGATCCCCATCGCGACCGTCTCGCCGACGACGCTCAAGAAGTTCGCGACCGGCGACGGCCGCGCCGAGAAGCCCGCGATGCTCGCCGCGGCCCGCGAACTTTGGCCGCACGCGAAGGTGCGCGACCACAACGCCGCCGACGCGCTGCTGCTCGCATCGATGGGCGCGCACCGCCTCGGGTGGCACGAACCCGAACTGCCCTGCCATGTCTCACCGAACGTCAACTGGCCGAAGGAGCTGACCCGTGTCTGACCGCGACATCGTTGACCGCATCGACGAGCTCGTCGATGAGCAGCTCAGCCGCTACGACGAGCGCACCGGCTACGACTACAACGTCGGCATCGACAAGTGCCCCCACTGCGACGGTGAGTGGCACGGCCTGCCGATGACCGAGCGTGTGCGCGAGATGCGCGCCTACTACTGCGGATGCCCGGCGTGTGCCGATCAGCTCGATCAGTACCGCGTCGACGAGGACGACTCGCCGATCTGGTGCCCCGGCTCCGAGTTCATCGGACCGTGGGCGAATCCGGCGCAGCTCAGGCGCATTCGCGAAGGGGTGATAACCGCCGAATGGGGACGCCCCCCCCGGGGCTTGGACACTCGACCGCTTGATGGTGGTCCGAAGCGAGATGTGGTCGAACCCCTTTCTTGAGCGGCGGGGAATCCCGTTCACCCTGACTCCCGCTGAGGTCCTGGAAAATCGCCTGCGTTCGATTCAGGACGTGATGCGGGACGTACTCAACGACGTCGGCCTCTCGTGGACTCTTCCGCCGAATCCCTTCGCGACTGATCCCGAGCCCGAGACGGAACCGCAGACGCCACAGGAGCGCGCCCTGCCGCGCCCGTCCAACGAGCCGCCCATGTGGGCCGTCCAACCGAACCGTCAGCGACGCAGGAGGAACCGATGAACCCGACACGGATTCAGCGCCGACGCACCGCTGGATGGCGGATGCCCGAAGGTGTCGTCTACGTCGGCCGCGGAAGCAAATGGGGCAACCCGATCGGGCTATCCGACGTGGCAGCCCAGTACCCGAGCCTCGACGAGCGCGGAGTCGCCACACTCACGGTCCGCGACTTCCGGGTTCTCGCTACGAAAGGCAGGCTCGCATTCCCAAATTGGCGCTACGTCAGTGGCGGCCGCGGCCCGGTTGAGTGGACCTATCCGAGCATCGACGAGATCCGCGCAGAGCTCGCCGGCCGTGACCTTGCATGCTGGTGCCCGCCCGACCGTCCCTGCCACGCGGATGTCCTGCTCGAGATCGCGAACGGAGAGGCGCCGTGACCAGCGTCGAATGCCACAACTGCGGCCGCACCGTCGCCGACCACTTCCCGCTCTGCGAGACCTGTACCGGGACGCTCACGAGCGACCTGCTCGCCGTGCCGAGCCTCATCGCCGACATGACCGTCACCCTCACCCGGCAAGCCCGCATGAGCCGTGGCAAGACCGTCGGCAAGAGCGCCGAAACGCTCCTGCCCTACGCAGCCGACCGCAACGGCAACCCGCGAGCCTTCCCGCTCGATGCCGTCGTCAACGCCGTCGGCGGATGGGCACGCAGCGTTGCCGACACGCTCGACGTCGATCTCGCCGACATCCTCGAGCGCCGAGGCCTGCGCCAGCTCGCCGGCAACAACCGCGGCGGCGGGCGACCCGACCCGGCAGCGCTCACCGGAGAACCACTGCTGCCCATCGAGCTCGCCGCAGTGTGGCTCGCCTGCCATCATCACGACCTGCGCCGGTACCCGTACATCGACGAGCTCTACGACGAGATCACCGACGTCGTCGCCAGCGCACGCTCGGCCATCGACAACCAGCCTGGTCTCGTCTACAAGGGCCCGTGCAGTGCCATCGTCGACGGCGGCCTGTGCGAGACCGACCTCTACGCCGAGCGTGGTGAGGACTGGGTCAGGTGCCGGCGGTGTGGCGCCATGCACAACGTGCAGATCCTCGACGACCAGGCGCTGCGCAACGCCGAGCAGATGAGCTTCACTGTGCCCGATCTCGTGCGCGTCCTCGCCGCGTACGGAGAAGACGTACGCCCCAACACGATTCACGTGTGGGCGAATCGGCGTGAGCTACGGCCGCGAGGCTGGCGCACACCCGACGGGCAGATCACCGACCACTGGATCCGGCGCAGCGATCAGCCCGTCTACCGGCTCGGTGATGTGCGCGTGCTCATCGCGCAAGCCGCGCGTCGACAGGCGGCGACACGCAACGTGGGCGCGTGAAGGTGACAACGCGCTGACCTGCGTGTAATCATGAAGGCGAACTACCCGACGTGTCTCTACCGTCGGGTTTCGTCGTCTCAGGCCACATGCCGAGACCCCTCGACCACCACTCGGGTCCCAACGTCGTAGCAACGCCGGCGAAGCACCCCCACGACGCCCGATCTCCCATGAGCAGAGGGGCACGCTGCCCGAGTGGTCCCAATTTGAGGAGCTGACCGTGCCGACATGGAGACTCGCGATTCTAGCCCTTCTCGCCGCCGCCGCATCCATTGCGGCAGTCGTCATCACGATCGCGTACATCCTCGGCGTGATATCCACCGGCGTGTGGTGGTGACACCGCCCATCCGGGAGTGAAGGAGGGCCAATGCTCACCGTCGTCATCGGCCCGCCCGCCGCAGGCAAGAGCACCTGGTGCCGGCAGCAGGCCGGACCTGACGACGTGATCATCGACCACGACCTCATCGCCCTCGCCCTCTCACCGCCACGCGACGGCGAGTCCAAGCACGAGCACAGCAAAGCAGTGAAGGCTGTGACCAAGGCGGCGCGCCAAGCTGCCATCGACAAGGCACTCACCCTCAGCCGTGACGTCGACGTCTACCTCATCCACTCCACGCCGAGCCGCCAGCTGCTCGACACCTACCGAGCCCGAGGCGCACACATCCAAGTGATCGACCCTGGCATGGACGTCGTCCTCGAACGCGCCAAGCGAGAGCGGCCATGGTGGATGCAAGGTGCCATCCGCAACTGGTACGCCCAGCAGGACCCGACCCGTGGGATCAGCAAGGCCAAGCGCAAGACCGACCCGAACCTCGGGTGGCAACACCAGAAGCAGCGCGAGCGACTCAAGGCATCCCACGTCGACGGCACGCTGTGCTGGTGGTGCAACAGGGCTATGTACCGCGATCCCGCACAGAACTGGGACGGGGCGCAGCTCGAGGCCGACCACAGCACCTCACGGTCGCAGGGCGGCGTCACAGCCGACCGGCTGCTTCACCGGCACTGCAACCGATCTCGCGGCGATGGATCCCGAGACCATGAACGGCCGGCTATCGCATCGAGCGAAGAGCCGGCACCACAGAAGCCGCTGACCACGAGGCAGTGGCTGTAACTACCAAGACGCCCCGGCGCCTGTGCTACCAGGCCCGGGGCTGACGACTGTCTAGGAGTCGACATGGCAAGGGTAGACCTCAGTGTGCGCATTCAGCGCAACAGCACAATCAATCCGGAGACCGGCTGCTGGGAGTGGGCCGGATGTTTGGATCGAGATGGGTACGGGCGCATCAAGGTCGGCGGCAGGCCTCTATCCGCTCACCGTGTCTCATACGAGCGCCATCGGGGAGCGATCCCGGACGGCCTCCACATCGACCACCTCTGCAGGGTCCGGCACTGCGTCAACCCTGACCACATGGAGCCGGTGACCAACGAGGAGAACATCCGTAGGGGTTGCGAGTCGCGCGAGACGGGCCGGTGCAAAAAGGGGCATGTGCGGACCGCCGAAAACACCTGGCTCGACTCCCAGGGACGGCGCCACTGCCGCACCTGTCGCGCCGAGGCATCCCGTCGATATCGGGACAGGGCCGGCACTCCAAGCGGCCATGCCGTGACCACCTGATCGACCCCTGACGCGACGGGCTGCCAGCGAGGCAGCTGGGCGGCTGCATGAGCGCGCTGGGGCCGAAGCCGGGGGGCCTGGAGATCACCAGGCTCCCCGGTCCCCTCACTCCTTCGGTCGCCGCGAGTGAGCGATTTTTACGCGCCCGCTGTAGCCACGTGCAGGAGGTGCCCCAGGATGCCCCCAGTCAGCCGAGCCGAGGCTCTCCGACCATCGGGCATGGGTCCCGCTGGGGTCGCTGTCTGGGACGAGCTCACGTCGCCCTGTATGGCCGCTGTGGACCTGGCCCTCGCAGCCGAGGCCGCCCGGATCGCCGACCGGCTGGCCCGGCTCGACGCGGTGCTGACCGGGGCGAGTGACGAGTGGCTGCGCCTGATCCCGGCCCGGGACGACTCCACCGAGTACGTGCTCCGAGTGACCGGGGCGATGCAGGAAGCCAGGCAGCAGGCAGTCGTGCTCAAGCAGATCCGTGCGGAGATCATGAGGGGGCGCAGTGACAGCGGCGGGAGCGACGATCGAGAGGACGACATCCTCGCCGACCTATGAGGATTGGCCGACACTCACCGGCCGGCAGAAGCCGCACCACCTCCTCGAGCAGGCCGGAGATCACGACCTCGGGGAGAAGGCCCTCACGCTCGCGGCCCGCGCCGGCAGCCGGTCGATGCCGTGGCAGCGTGATGCTCAGCTCGCGATCCTGGCGAAGCGGCCGGACGGGATGTGGACGCACCCGCTGTGCGTGATCATTTGCCCACGTCAGAACGGTAAGTCCGAGATCCTGATCGTCCGCGTCCTGTTCGGGCTCTTCAAGCTGGGCGAGAACATCATCTACACCGCCCAGAGGTGGACGACCGCCGAGGACATCTACCTGCGCATTTGGGCGTTGATCGAGGGGCAGCCGTCGCTGCTCCGGAACGTCGTCAAGCACACCTGCTCGCAGGGCCGCGGCACGATCCACCTGAAGAACGGCGGGAAGGTCGTCTTCACGACCCGGTCTGCCGATGCCGGCCGCGGCTTCACCAAGCTCGACCTGATCATCTACGACGAGGCGTACTCGCTGACCGACGGCGAGATGTCTGCTCTCGCGCCGCTGAAGATGGCTGCCGACGATCCGCAGACGATCTTCGCCTCGTCGGCGGTGAACGAGGCGCAGCACCCGGACGGGTTCGTGCTCTCGGGGTTGCGTGAGCTCGGCCTGTCGGGTGAGCCGGACGATGTGTACTTCTCGGAGTTCATGGCTCCGGAGGAGATGGACCGCGACTCCGAGGACACCTGGCGATACGCGAGCCCGTCGTACGGCGTCATCCAGACGGCGGCGAAGATCCGCAACACGCAGCGCGAGCTCGGCGTGACGGCCGGCGGAAAGATCAGCTTCGACGTCGAGATCCTCGGTCGTGGCCGCTGGCCGACCGACCTGAGCGGCGAAAGGTTCGAGCCCGTGATCGATCTCGACGCATGGCGTGACCACGTGGTCGCCGAGCCGGAGTTGGACTTCGACGACTTCGCCGTCTCCTTCGATATGCCCGAGGATCGCTCGGTGCTGACGATCGGCGCGGCGACGCGGCGTGTCGACGGCGGCATCCACTACGAGGTGGTCTTCCACGGCAAGGCCCGCGACGCGGTCGAGACTCTCACGAAGGTCAACGAGAAGAATCCTCGCGCGGTGTGCGTCTCGCGTTCGTCGCCTGCGATGTCGATCGTCCCCGACCTCGAGGACGCCGGTGTCGAGATCATCCTGGTGAACGAGCAGCAGCAGGCGCAGGCGAACGGCGCGCTCGTCGACGAGCTCGCAGCGGATCTCACCTCCCACACCGGTGACGAGCTGTTCGAGAGCGCGCTGCAGGTAGCCGAGAAGCGATCGGCCGGCGCGGGTGGCGCGTGGACCTGGGACCGCAAGACGGGCTCGGTGATCTCGCCGATGGTCTGCGTCTCACTGGCCCGCTTCGGTATGTGGGCCGACGTCGACGAGGAACCGCAGCAATCCGCTTATGAGGAATCAGATTTCATCATGCTCTAGGAGGTAGTGATGGGCCTTGCCTCCTGGCTGGGTTTCGGAGCGAAGGCTCCTGCTGGCGCGACCGCAGGTTCGGCGCCGGCCGTAGAGGTCAACCTCGACGGCCTGCGAGGACAGTCCGTCGAGAAGCTGTGGCGCGATCAGCCGAACCTGCGGACGGTGGTGAACTTCCTCGCTCGCAACGTCGCACAGCTCGGACTCCATGTGTTCGAGCGGTCGGACGACGGCAACCACGTGCGGGTGCGTGAGGGTGCGTTGTCGGATCTCATCAAGCTGCCGAATCCGCAGCAGACGACGTACGAGCTGATCTACGACCTGGTCGCGACGCTGGCGCTGTACGACATCGCGTACTGGGCGGTAGTGCCCGACACGAAGTCGGATGCGGGCTGGACGATCCGGCCGATCCGCCCGACGTGGGTGACCGACGCGAAAGCCGATGGCGCGTTCGGCATCAAGGAGTACGAGGTCTCGCTTCCGGAGATCACCGAGTCTGTGATCATCCCGGCCGAGGACATGCTCGTCTTCCACGGCTGGAATCCGGAGGACGCCCGAATCGGGTCGTCGCCGGTGTCGGCGCTGAAGGCGACACTGCGCGAGCAGATCGCCGCGACCGAGTACCGGCGCCAACGGTGGGAGCGCGGCGGCCGCGTCGACGCGTTCATCACACGCCCTGCCTCGGCGCCGCCGTGGTCGAACGAAGCGAAGTCGAAGTGGGCGAAGCAGTACCGCGAGTCCTATTCGGGCAACGGCACGAACGCCGGTGGCACACCGTTGCTCGAGGATGGCATGGAGCTCAAGCGGCTCGGGTTCTCCTCGAAGGAAGACGAGTACATCGACGCGGCGAAGTTGTCGCTGACGACGGTCGCGTCGGTCTACCACGTGAACCCGGTGATGGTCGGCATCCTCGACAACGCGAACTACTCGAACGTCAAAGAGTTCTCACGAATGCTCTACTCCGACACGCTCGGCCCGACGCTGCGGATGATCCAGGACCGCATCAATACGTTCCTCGTACCGCGGATCCAGCCGGGCCGGTTCGTCGAGTTCAACGTCAAGGAGAAGATGCGCGGCTCCTTCGAGGAGGAAGCCAGCTCGCTGCAGACCGCGGTGGGTCGTCCGTGGATGACTGCCGACGAAGCGCGTGCAACGCAGAACATGCCGGCGCTTGGTGGCGACGCAGCGCTGCTCGTATCGAACCTGAACCAGGCTCCGGCTGCATCGGATCCGCCCGCATCATCACCGCCACCTGAACCGACGGACGAACAACCACCGGGGACGGACCCGGCCGAGGAGGTACAACCGTGAGCGTTGAGTCAGTACCCCTTGAGACGACCGACGTGCTGAAGGTGTGTCGCGACTGTGGCGAAGGGAAACCGAGGTCGGATTACCACGCTCACAAGCGAGCCCGGGACGGCCTGTACCCGTACTGCAAACCGTGCTCGTCCAAGCGGAACGCGGCCTGGCGTGCCAAGAACGCGGAGCGGCTGCGTGAGTACGAACGGAAACGGCCGAAGCGGTCTGCCGAGGAACGGCGACGGATGCAGCTCTGGCGCCTCTACAAGATCCTCCCCGAGGACTACGACCGGTTGTTCGCAGAGCAGTCCGGTCGGTGCGCAATATGCGGCACCGACGATCCGGGTTCCGGTCGGGAACTGATGAATGTCGACCATGACCACGAGACCGGTGAAGTCCGTGGCCTGCTGTGCATGGGCTGCAACATCGCGATCGGTCATATGGGCGACGACATCGAGCGGTTGAAATCCGCGATCGCCTATCTCGAGAGAGGCGGCGCCGGATGCCCCCGAACCTGATACCAGGAGGAACGCACCGTGGAGCTTAAGGACTTCGCGATCAGCGTCAAGGAAGATGAAGACGATGGCCTGGCTGAGGGTGAGTTCATCGGCTACGCCAGCGTCTTCGGAAATGTGGACAGCTACGGGGAAGTAGTTGCCAAGGGCGCATTCGCGAACAGTTTGAAAGAGTGGGCCGAGTCGGGGAATGTCCTGCCGGTCCTCTACGGCCACAACATGAGCGACCCAGACTTCAACGTCGGCGCTGTCATCTCCGCTGAGGAGGACGATCGCGGCCTGAAGGTTCACGCGAGAATCGACGTAGACACACCCAAGGGCGCTCAGGTCTACCGACTCCTCAAGGGACGGCGTCTGGCTCAGATGTCGTTCGCCTTCGACATCGTCAAGAAGCGTGATGTCAAGGCAGGCGCTGGACTACCTGACCATGTGTCCCTCGATGAGGTGAAGCTCTACGAAGTCTCCGTTGTGCCGATCGGTGCGAACCAGGAGACAGAGATCCTCTCCGTCAAATCCGTCACACAGGCGATGTGCGCCAAGGCTGGCCGGGCACTCTCGGCCGCCAACGAGAACATTCTGCGTGACGCCCAGAAGCAACTCGATGAGGCATCTGCCTCTATCGGGCAAGTCCTCGCTGTTCTCAGTGAGGCACAAGACCAGGAACAGGCCAGCGGTAAGGAACCGTCCTCCGGGCCGACCAGCAAGTCGGCGCCGGATGAGGCCACGCCAAATCCGTCCGTCTCCCTGGCGCTATCCATGCAACTACTCGCCACCCCGATGTGGGCGGCAGAAGGGGGTTCGCTGTGAACCTCAAGGAAAAGCGCGCGGAGGCGTACGCCAAGGCGCAGGGCATCATCGACGGCGCGAAGGCCGGCGGCGTCGAACTCACCCCCGAGCAGGCCGCAGAAGTCCAGGGTCTGATCGATCAGGTGAAGGCGTTCGACGAGCAGATCGCAGCGGCACTCAAGGGTGACCAGCTGCTGTCGGCCCTCGACGCCCTCGGCGAGGCATCGGCCGCAGCCGGCGGCGACGACGGCGGTGAAGGCGAGCCCGGTGCCCCGAAGGGCTTCACCTCTTCGGGCCGCAAGGCGATGACCCTCGGTGAGCACTTCATCAAGGAAGCGGGCGACTCGCTCAAGCAGGTGAAGGGCCGGCGGTTCTCCCTGTCGGCACCTGACTTCAAGGCGGCCACTGATACCCACACGATCAGCGATTGGACCGCGGGTACCCCGTACCTGACGGACTTCGATCGCACCATCGTCCAGGGTTACCGCCCGAAGCTGGTCATCGCCGACCTGCTCGGCAAGGGGCAGATCTCCGGGAACGCGATCACCTACCTCGTCGAGCAGGCCGCTGAAGGTGACTTCGCCGGCGTCGCCGAAGGTGCCGCGAAGCCGCAGCTCCACTTCCTTGAGCCCGAGCCGAAG
This sequence comes from Rhodococcus sp. GQ147, assembly GCF_059759155.1. Lineage (NCBI taxonomy): Bacteria > Bacillati > Actinomycetota > Actinomycetes > Mycobacteriales > Nocardiaceae > Rhodococcus > Rhodococcus sp. GQ147. The sequence continues at coordinate 18,030 of NZ_JCAXDU010000025.1, read as the reverse complement.
ACCGACGCTCTGAAGAAGATCGCCGGTTGGATCAAGGTCTCGGACGAGCTCGTCGAGGACGCGCCGTTCCTCAAGACCGAGATCGACAACCGCCTGCTCTACAAGCTCGGCGTCTTCGAGGAGCAGCAGCTGCTCAATGGCAGCGGCACCGGTCAGAACCAGCTCGGCATCCTCAATCGGTCCGGTATCCAGACCGAGGCTTCGGCAGATCCTGCCGACGACGCCGATGCGGTGTTCCGCGCGATCACGAAGATCGCGACTGCCTCGGGTCTGAACGCCGACGGCATCGTCATCAACCCGATCGACTACCAGAAGTTCCGGCTGTCCAAGGACGCGAACGGCCAGTACTTCGGCGGCGGGTTCTTCTCCGGGCAGTACGGCAACGGCGGCGTCCCGATGGATCCGCCGCTGTGGGGTCAGCGCACCGTCGTCACCCCAGCGATCACTCCCGGCACCGTGCTCGTCGGCGCGTTCACTCAGGCGGCGACGCTGTACCGCAAGGGCGGCGTCCGGGTCGAGTCGACGAACTCGCACGACGACGACTTCACGAACAACCTGGTGACGATCCGCGCCGAGGAGCGCATCGCGCTCGCGGTCCGTCAGCCCCTCGGCTTCGTGAAGCTGACCCTCGGCACCACGGCTCCGTGATGCGTGAGTACCGGATGGTGATTGGCGGGATCACCCACACGGTGCAGTTGTCCGACGACGAGGCGAAGAAGCTCGGGGTGACCGACAAGGTCGCGACCCGGGCCGCGAAGCCTCCGGCGAACAAGGCACGTTCCCGCACGCGCAACAAGGAGGCGTGACCATGCAGCCACTCGTCGGGATCGCACAGTTCCGCGAATTACTTGCGGGATCCGGACTCGAGGAGTGGCAGCTCGGCGTCGCCTCCGCGGCCATCCGCTCGTACTGCGGATGGCACGTCACACCGGTCCTCGTCGAAACCGTCACGCTCGACGGCGACGGCGGCACGATCCTCAACCTGCCCACCCTGCGCCTGATCTCCCTCGTGGAGGTCAAGGTGCAGGGTGAGGCGGTCGAGGACGTCGAGTGGTCATCGGACGGAAGCCTGCGCGGCAGGTGGCCGGACCGGTGGCGGTCGATCGAGGTGACGATGGAGCACGGCTACGACCAGCCGGCGGATCTGCTCGGCGTCCTGGTCGACGCTGCGGCGCGGGCGGTGAATTCCGAACTCGGGGGTGCCGCCGAAACCATCGGCCCGTTCAGCTTCACGGCATCGGAGGGGTCGACGGTGATGTACGCGCACGAGCTGCAGATCCTCGATCGGTATCGGCTGCCGAGGTTGCCATGAGCGAAGTGGTGTACCGGATCCGGAAGACCCCCGGCGGTCTGGATCGGAAGAACAACCCGATCCCGTCCACGGTCGAACGGACGCCATTACAGGCGAGCGCGGTAGCCCCCGGCGCCTCTCGTCGTAACGCGCGGCAGGCTCGGAACGGCGAGACCATCGAGTACACGGCCTACTTCAAGAAGGCACCAGACCTGACGAACGACGATCAGCTTGAGATCCGCGGATTGATATGCAATGTCCGCGTTCTCGACTACGGGCTGTCACCGTTCGGTACGGGTCGTCACCCAATGGAAGTCCTCGCCGTGATCGGAAGGGGGTGAATCATGGCATCTCGAAGTGGAGTTCAGTTCCGACTCGACCGTGCGGGCGTGCGTGAGCTTCTCACCTCGCAGGCGGTACGGGACATGGTCAACGGAGTTGGTGAGCAGGTGGCTGCTGCCCTCCGGTCGTCACTGCGGCCGGACATCGCTGACACGGTATCGGTGACGAGCTACACCTCCGACCGCGCGGCAGTCTCGGTGGCGATCTGCCACCCGGCAGGTAAGGCGATGCAGGCCAAGCACGGTTCGCTCACTCGGGCCGCGGCGATGGTGGGTCTCGAGGTGAGGTCGCGGTGAAGGCGGCGCGCGCGCCGGCCGACGCCGCGGATCGGGTCGAAGAGTTCCTGTACGGACAGTTCGACTCGTCCGTGCTGACCGTCGGCATGTCCCTGCCGAAGAAGTGGACGCCTACCGATACGCCGGCCGTGGTGGTGTTCGACGACAGCGGCCCGCAGCAGTGGCCGGTGTCGACGACGTCGACGATCCGCGTCACCGTCTGGGCCGACGGCCGCACTCGCGCTCGCGATCTGGCGGGCCGCTGCATCGGCCTGCTCCTGTCGCACCGCGTTCCTGGGCTGGCTCACGTCGGCCCGGGTTCCGGCCTGATCGACGACCGCGATCCCGACAATGGCGGGTTCATGGCGAGCGCCACCGTCATCGCCAAGATTCGCACCAAATCTCTCTGAGTCGCCGCGAGGTGACCGACCACCCTTGGAAGGGGTGTATTTCGCATGACCGCACCAGCTGTCAATCCCGATGCGTCGAGGATCTGGGACGAGGCCGAGGTCTACGTCCTGGCTCGCTCGGCCGTCCCCGGCGGCAACATCACGCCGTTCATCCCCACAAAGGTCGACGACGAACCGCATGAGGCGTGGGAGTTCGTCGGCTTGCTCGACGCGGCCGCCGGCATCCCCGTCAATCCCGAGATGGAGATCGTCCACTACGACGCCTTCGGTCATTCTCGGTACCGCAGCAAGGCGCGCAAGGGCACCGTGTCGACGGGCTTCACGGCACTCGAGGACAACTCGGTGACCCGGAAGTTCGTCCTCCCCGGCTCGACGGCGAAGAAGATCGGCGCCCCGCGGGGCGTGTACTTCTACACGATGTACGTCCTGCGTGACGAGGACATCATCACCGACATCTGGGTGTCGCTGCGCCCGGCGCTGTTCGAGCTCGGCTCGTTCACCAAGGCCGAGGGTGAGCAGGAGATGTACGCGATCACCGTGCATCACGCCAACGATCCGAACCGCGACGTGTTCGAGCGGGTCGAGACGATCGAGGGCGAGACCGCCTGGTCCGTCACGATCACCGGCGCCCCGACCGGTGGCACGTTCACGATCACCGTCAACGGCCAGACCACGACGGGCATCACCTACAACGCGACGGCGACGGCGGTGCAGACCGCGATCAACGCGCTGTCGACGGTGGACGGTGCGACGGTCACCGGTTCGGCCGGCGGCCCGTACACGATCACCCTGCCCGACGGCGGTGCGCTGACCGTGAGCGGTGCGGGGTTGACCGGTGGCACCAACCCGGCTGCCGCGGCCGTACCGGCGTAAGACCCAGCCGCCCGGTGGAGTGCAGCCCGCCGGGCGGTTGGCCCTCTCTGCTGCACAAGGAGCGAATCGCGATGCGTACCCCAACCGAGTCCGAGATCAGGCAGGCCGCAGTCCAGCTCGGCCACACGAAGCCGGGTGATCCGGTCCCACCACGGATTCGAGCGAAGGTCGCGAAGGCACTCCAACTCGCGGTGCAGATGGATTCGGCCGACGAAGCACGTGATGCCTCGTCGGCCGAATTCGTCTCCACCATCTCCGACACATTCGCCGGCCTCATCGGGGCCGGACTTTCCGACGACGCTGCGGCCCGTGTGGTCGCGGCAATTGCGCCCGACGTCTGGCGCGCGAACCAAGGAGCTGCACATGCCGAAGGTCCACGATGACGATTTCGACGACGAGGTCTACGACGAGGACGAGTTCGAGAACGAACCCCTCGACACCGAGATCGCCGAACCGCAGGTCGTCCGCCGGCACCCGAACCGAGGTGAGCGACGCGGGAAGAAGAAGCGCAGCGGCGTCACCATTCCTGAGACCGCACCACAGCCTCGGGACCGGCAGCCGAAGCGATCCGCCCAGCAGGCCGAAGCCGAGGACGTCGAGATCGTCCTCACCCTCTGGGACGAGGAACTGCGCATCGACCGCTCCGCGATGGCCGTGTCCTGGGACTTCCAGGAAGGTGCCGTCAACAAGAATCCGCTGCAGATGGTCAAGGGTCTGCTCGGGCAGAAGCAGTTCGGCTGGTTCTGCATCAAGGCCCGCCAGGAAGGGCTCAGCCCGTTCGAGGCCGCGAACAAGGTCATGGAGCTGTTCGCCGAGGAAGGCGGATTCGAGTCGGTGGGAAACTCCTAGGCCTCCTCGCGCTGCTGTCCCGGAAGGCGGACGTCGTAGAGGCGGATCTGCGCCGCTTCTACGACGTCGACCTTCGGGACCTGTGGCGGCGCGACGAGGAGGGTTTCCCCCTGCTGACCCACCGGCAGGTGTGGGTGTACGTGCGTCACCTGCCCCGCGACTCTGCGCTGGCGATCGACGACAACGGCGGACTCATGCCCTGGTCGATGGTCGAGCATCTGCTCGCCGACCGGTGGGAGCAGGAAGCGAACCGCGGCAAGAAGAAGGGCACGCCGGTGATCCGCAATCCGCGGCGTCTCGAGGTGCAGTCGAAACAGATGGCGCAACGCGGCAGCCGGAAACGGGCCGCCTTCGAGCGTGCGAAAGCGCGCCGCGAAAGAGCTTTGCGCGCAAGAAGTTAGGAGGCCCCTGAGTGGCATCTATCGGTTGGGCTTCGCTGCAGATCATCCCGACGATGCGCGGAGTCTCGGGGCAACTCACGGGGCAGCTCGCCGGACCGATGCGCCAAGCCGGGCAGCAGGCAGGCGAGCAGGCCGGCCGTGCCGCCGGGGAAGGCATGGCGTCCGGTATCGAGTCCGCGCGGGCGGCGGTGTCGAAGGCATCGGCGAAGCTGGCCGCGGCTCGGGACAAGGAAGCCGACGCGGCCGGTAAGGTCCGCGTCGCCGAGGCGAAGCTGCAGGAGCTGCGAGACAAGGGCAAAGAGGGAACGGCCGCCTATGTTGCCGCGCTGGAGCGTCTCGAATCAGTGCAGCGCGGTGCCGATCGCGCACAGCAGGCGCGCATCGCTGCGGTCAATGATCTGACCGCAGCGCGCGCCCGGGCGGCCAGCGCAGCCAACGAGGACGAGCAGGCCACCCGCCGGTGGCGTGACTCGCTCGACGGCATCGGAAGCTCGGCATCGAATGCCGCGAAGTCCGTTGCCGGAATGGCCGTCGCAGCTGCCGGCATCGGCGGCGCGATGGAGCTCGTCGGCCAGGCCTTCGAGAACATGGACGTCACCAGCAACCTCGCGGCACAGCTCGGCGCCACCGGTGATCTCGCCGCCGAGTACGGCGAACACGCGGGTGAGCTCTACAAGTCCGGCATCGCGGGCTCGATGGAGGAAGCCGCCTCGGCGATCGGCATGGTCGCCAACAGCTTCCGCAACGCGGGGTTCGAGGGCGAAGCCTCGATGGAGCAGATCGCCGCGAACGCAACGACCTTCGCGAACGTCTTCGAGCAGGACGTCGGCAGCTCGGTGCAGACCGCGTCGCAGCTCATCCAGAACGGACTCGCGAAGGACAGCAGCGAGGCCTTCGATCTGATGACGCGGGCCTTCCAGACCGTGCCTGCAGCAATGCGCGAGGAACTGCCGGAGATCCTGCAGGAGTACGGCACCAACTTCCGCGCGCTCGGGTTCGACGGCGAGGAGTCCTTCAACATCCTTGTCGCCGCTGCTGAGCAGGGGAAGTTCGCTCTCGACAAGACCGGTGACGCCCTGAAGGAATTCACCATCAGAGGCTCGGACATGTCGACCGCCTCGACGGACGCGTTCAAGGCAGTCGGCCTCGACGCCGCCGAGATGGCGAAGCAGATCGCGGCTGGCGGAGAAGGTGCGCAGGAAGCACTGCAGGCCACCGCGCGTGGACTGCTCGAGATCGAGGATCCGGCGGAGCAAGCGAACACCGCGATCGCATTGTTCGGAACTCCGCTCGAGGATCTGTCGATCGACCAGATCCCTGCGTTCCTGCAGGGCCTGACGGGCGCAGAGAACGCGATGGCCGGATTCGCAGGGTCCACACAGGAGATGTCGGACACCGTCAACTCCGGACCGAACCATGCGATGACGGTCCTGAAGAACACCATCCAGTCCACGATCACCGACGGCATCGGAGCCGCGGCGCAGTTCCTGGTCGAGCACGCGGACCTGTGGAAACAGATCGGTGCCGTCGTCGGCGGTATTGCCTCGGCGACCCTGCCCGCGATCTGGTCGGCGCTGCAGACCGGTGTCGGCATCCTCGGCGAGGTCGCCGACGCTGTCGCCGGTGTCGTGAACTGGTTCCGTGAGCACGAGGTCGTGGCAGGCATCGTCGCTGGTGTCATCACCGTCGGGCTACTTCCGGCGCTGACGTCGATGACGATCGGCTTCGCGACCTCGGCGGCGAGCGCGGTCGCCAGTGGCGCGACGCTCACCGCGGTGTGGATCTCGACGCAGGCCTCGGCCATCGCGTCGGCGGCGGCTCAGGTCGCGGCCCAGTACAAGACGGTCGCCGGGTGGGTTGCTGCCGGTGCTGCCGCGGTCGCCAACGGTGCGATCATGGTCGGCCAGTGGATCGCAGCCGGTGCCACTGCTACGGCGCAGGCGGCGATCGCTGCGGGCGCGTGGGTCGCATCGTCGGCGAAGACCGTCGGCGCGCTCGCGCTGCAGGGTGCAGCGTTCATCGCACAGCGCGCGGTGATGGTCGCAGGAGCTGTTGCGACAGCAACGGCGACGGCAGCGCAGTGGGCGTTCAACGCGGCACTGTCGGCCAACCCCATCGGCCTGATCATCGCAGCGGTGGCGGCGCTTGTGGCCGGCCTCGTGTGGTTCTTTACCCAGACGGAAGTCGGGCAGCGAATCGTCACCGCGGCATGGGATGCGATCCGGGCTGGCTGGGATTGGATGTGGGGCGCCGTCTCCACCGGTATCGATGCCTTCGGAAATGCCCTGTCGTGGATCGGAACCAAGGCGACCGAGGCGAAGGACTGGGTCGTCGGCAAGTTCAACGAGCTCGTCGGATTCGTCACCGGCCTGCCGGGGCGGATCGCGTCGGCGGCGTCGGGTATGTGGGACGGCATCAAGAGCGCCTTCAAGGCGGCGATCAACTACATCATCCAGGTGTGGAACGCCCTCGAGTTCCGGATCCCCGGATTCGAGGTCGGCCCGGTCAAGTGGGACGGATTCGTGCTCGGCCTGCCCGACATCCCCACGCTCGCCACCGGCGGTGTCGCTGGACGGCGTTCCGACGGCACGCTGTGGGGTCCGGGCACCGGTACCTCCGATTCGATCCTCGGCATCGACACTCGCGGCGTTCCGACGGCGCGCGTGTCGGCGGGCGAGGGAGTCGTCAAGAAGTCGGCGATGGACGCAGGTGGCGACCAGGTCGTCGCCGCGCTCAATGCTGGCTGGGTTCCCGGCTATGCCGAGGGCGGCGCGGTGGTTTCACCTGATCAGCTGGTGAACTTCGCCAAGGGGGTCGAGGGGAAGCCGTACGTGTGGGGCGGCGTGAACTGGGGCGACTGCTCCGGTGCCGTCTCCGCGCTGGCGAACTTCGCGACCGGTCTCGCCCCGTTCGCCTCGCGGTTCGCCACGATGACCGAGGGGGCCGAGCTCGCAGCACGCGGGTTCAAGCCGGGCCTCGGCCCTGCGGGGTCCCTGCAGGTCGGTTGGTACAACGGCGGACCGTACGGCGGTCACACGGCGGCGACGCTGCCGAACGGCGTGAACTTCGAGATGGGCGGCAACCGCGGCAACGGCCAGTACGGCGGTGGCGCGGCAGGTGCCCGCGACTCGATGTTCACCGACCACGCACACCTGCCGATGATCATCGCGCAGCTCGTGCAGCCGTCGGTCGAGCAGGTCTCGCCGATCACCTTCCCGAGTGACAACGGCACCGTGACGATGCCGTCGACCGGCGGCACCACGTCGCCGGGGACTGCGGGAAGCTCACCGTCGACGTCGTCGGGGGCGTCGACGGCGGGCACGTCGGGTACCGAGGTGACGCAGACCTTCTCCGGCCGTGAGCGGTTCAAGCAGTTCGGCGAGGAACTCGGCGGGATCTGGGCCGACGCCGCGGTCGAGGCTCTCGGCCTCGGTGAGTGGTTGGACCTCGCGGACCGCTACACGATCAAGGCGGAGGGCGGCACCGCTACGGCGGCCGCGACACCGACGCCAGAGACGGGTGCAACACCGGCACCGCCGCCACCTCCACTGTCGCCGCTCGATCCGGCGAACGGCATCAAGGGTGATCTGAATGTGGCGCCGCTGCTCGAGCAGGCTCGGGGCTTCCTCAAGAGCGTCGGGCTGTTCGACACCGGTGGTGTGTGGGAGCCGAACACGTTCGGGTTCAACGGATTGTCCGAGCCGGAGTACGTCCTGAAGGACGCGCACTGGAAGACCGCGAAGGCGAACGTCGACAAGGTCGATCAGCTCGTCGGCGCGGGGGCCGCGGTGGGCGGTGGAGGGAATGTCTACAACACCTATGCCACCTTCCGCGACGAGGACGAGTACTACCGCCGCCGGGCCCAGGAGCAGCGGCTCGACATGAAGCGGCATCTCGGGAGGTGGAGTAGGTGAGAGATCGCGTCGATATCACAATCCTCGGCGCTGACGGATCCGTGTGGCCGGTGGCTGGAAAGTACGCCGGCCGCACGGGTGTCGTCATCTCCGACAAGGGTGTCGACGGGGTCCTCGACGCGCCGATCACGGTCATTCACGACTCGACTGTGAAGCAGGTCGGCGGCACGCTACGCGGCGTCGACTATCCGGTGCGCGACATGATCCTGCGGTTCTACGCGTTCGAGGACGAGTACCTCGGGCGCACCGGTGAGTTGGAGTCGCGGCTGCGGCAGGCGTTCGTCGCCGAGCCCGACCGGTGGGATCCGGACTTCCGGCCGCCGCGAGTCAAGGTCGTCACGCCGCTGTCGGGGCCCCGCACCCTCGAGGTGTGGATGTCGGAGGCGCCGGACGTCGTTCTCGACGACGATCCGATCGAAGACGAGATGTTCGACGTCACCTATCAGCTGCGCGCGTATCAGCCGATGTGGCGATCGAAGCCGGACATGCGGTTCTTCGAGACGTCCGGCTCGTCGGGCTCCGGCTTCATCGAAGTGTGGAACCCGACGGACCGGCCGCTCGAACAACGCTGGGAACTCACCCGCGGAATCTGGACTCTGCCCGATCCGACGTGGACCGGACCGAAGGGTAAGCGCAAGCCGGGCGGCGCCTTCCCGAACCGGGTGCAGCCACTGCCGGAGATCACCGCTGCCGACGGTGGCGTGACGATCCAGATGGATCGGTCGAAGCGGCACGCCACATCGGCGACCGGCACCCCGTACGAGGCCCGGATGCAGGGCAAGTGGCTGCGTCACGTCATCCCGCCGTACACCCCGAAGACAATGCTGCCGATCTCCGTGACCGGAGCGCCGGCGGGGGGTGCGCGCGCTGAGCTCCACATGGAACGCCTGTGGTCGAGAGCATGGGGGTTGGAATGGCGGTAGATCTCGAGGCTTCACTCGAAGAACAGTGCGAGGCGATCTGGCATGCGACGCTCGAAGCGGAGCGCCGCGACTGGGAGATCCGCAACGACGACCCACTGGTCAAGCTCGCCGACGGCAATCAGGTCATCCGACACCTCCTGCTCGACTACCACGAGCTGTCGTTCAAGGACATCGAGAACGACACAGGCTCGTGCACGATCCTGATCGACGCCGATCACTACGTCGCCGAATGGGTCCTCGACCAGGAAGGCCGGCGCAAGCGCGGTGAGGGCACGAACCTCCACATCGAGGTGGAGGTCGCGGGCGTCAGGTGGTCCGGCAGGGCTGAACCGCACGACGTCGAGGAAGGCGAAGATGGGCGCCGCTATCTGCGGCTGACGTTCCTGCACGAATACGAAAATCTGAAGTGGATCGACTGCTGGTCGAACCCGTTCCTGCCCGCGATCTTTCAGTTCCCGCGGATCTTCATCCTCGCGGGCCCGGCGATCTGGACGCTCAAGACCGCACTGTTCCTGAACCTGTGGCGCCTGTTCTCCGGGATCTGGCAGATCCCCGACGATCCGATGGATCCGTCGACATGGCTCGACGGGCTCAACATGTCGACGTGGGACATCGTCGTGAATCCGACGACGTTCTTCGAGGACATGGCGGCCGGCACCCAGTGGGCCGTGTTCGCCTCGCGGTGGGGAACATGGCACGACATCGCGGCCCCGATCCTCGCCGACGCTGAGCTGACCGTGGTGACGCGACGGTGGCGCACCGGCGATCCGGATCCGTGGCTCGGCGCGAACATCAAGGACGGCGCGCTGGTCGTCGACATCGTCGACAAGTCCGGCGCGATGACGGGCACGGCGCACGGCGGCACGATGTTCGACGGATTGTTCCGCACGATCCGCGAGTTCACCGCCGATTTTCTCGACACCACCGAGTCTCTGCTCACCGATTCGCCGACGTCGGATCTGTACGTGCCGGGGCGTGGGACGAAGAAGGCGTGGCCACACGTCTACTTCCCGAACGACTCTCCGGCGGCGGTGTCGAAGAAGTTCACGCAGGGCCCATCCAAGGGCGTGATCATCAACACGGGTGGTCACTCGTTCCCAGGCGTGAACGAAACCATGTCCGCAGGCATCCAGGCCATCGGAGATATCGTCGGAAATGCGCTGCAAATAGGCAGCATTGGCGGATCTATCGATACCATCCTCAAGCCTTTCTACGAGGACACGGTCGCCGCCTGGGTCTCGGTCAAGATTCCGCCTCGCATTGCGTCACAAGGTGAGTCGCACTACTGGGAGAAGCACATCGAGTCCGCCGGGAAGGCGTACACCCTGAGCACGCTCATGGTGATCCGCCAGGCGATGTACGAAACACGCTCGTTCCGGTCGGCGTCGATGCAGATCAAATCGGCCGAACCGTACGTGGCGGGCTGGCCCGGCACCGGTGATTTCTGGGTCGGCGATCGTCTGATCACCGATCTCGAGGGCATCTCGACCGAGCTCATCGTCGAGCGCGTCTCGCAGATGGAGTACACGCGCAAGCGCGGTGACCGCGGGAACTTCGGCGTCACCGTCGGCCCGAAGCAGGACGAAGATCCGGCAGTCGCGATGGCGGCCCGGCTCGAAAAACTCAACGGCATCGCCAAGACACTAGGGGTGTTCTGACATGAGCGAGACAGTCGACCAGGGCGCAGAGAACCCCGTCGATGTACTGCAGGATCTGCCGACTCGGGAGAACTGTGATCCGAACAATCCCGAGGAAGCGTTCCTGTGGATGTTCGTCGGCCTGCCTGGCGTCAACGGTGCGTCGATGATCATGGGGCCGGACTACTACCGGCAGGTCTCGAAGCAGCTGTGGGAGCTCGGCGCTCGCCCGGTCGAGGAGCCGATCAAGCATCTCGAGCGCGGGCAGTGGGTGTACGAGAATCCGGCGGACGAGCCGGAGCCGATCACCGATATGTACGCGCGTCTGGCGGCTCAGCAGCGAGCCGACTATGAGGCGAAGCTGCGGGCGCGCGGCATGTTGCCACCCGAGGAGCAGTGATGGCGCCCCGGTATTGGCCGCTTACGCGGGGGCATGCCGTCACCGACACCTTCGGTTACCAGAGGTGGCGGGGCGGCACCCACTGGGGTGTGGACTTCGGTCGCGACGGCGGATCGGCCGGTATGCCGGTCTATGCCGTCCAGGGCGGCACTGTCGTCAACGTCGGGCCTGCCTCGGGGTTCGGACAGTGGGTCGTGCTCGATCACCCGACCGCCGATGGCTCGGGCACCACGGTCTACGGGCACATCGTTCCCGAGGTGCGGGCGGGTCAGCGCGTCGAAGCGGGCCAGCGGATCGGGCACATCAATCCGGACTCCCGCACGAACGGCGGCGTCGCGCCGCATCTGCACCTCGAGTGGCACCGGGCCGTGTGGTCACCGCCCGGCCCGAATCGACTCGACCCACTCCCACTCCTCGCCGGGGCGCTGTTCCCGGACGAGGTGCCCCCTACGCCGGCATCCAGTGCGCAGCGCGAGGGCTATTCCGACTATGTGCGGGAAGGGTTCGCGCAACTCGTCCCACCGAAGGGAAACCGATGACCCTCTACGGCATCGATATTTCAAATCATCAGCGTGAGTTCGACTTCGGGGCGGCCAAACGAGAAGGGTTCGTGTTCGCCACCCACAAAGTCACCGAGGGTGACGGCTACCGCGACCCGTACTGGCCCCGCGCCCGAGACCAGATGCGCGAGCACTTCCCGGGCCTGTTCGGCGGATACCACTTCGCACGCAACAACGTCGACGTGAACCGGCAGGCCGACGCGCTCCTCGCACACCTTGGCGACCCGAGCATTCCGGTGCAGCTCGACTACGAGGACACCAGCAACCGAGGCTCCATCGACAATATGAAGGCCCTCATCCGGGCCATCGAAGAGCGCGGGATGCGGGTGTTCGTGAACTATCTGCCGCGCTGGTACTGGATCGGCCACATGGGCGCACCCCGACTGGACGGCACCCCGCCGATCTGGAACAGCCACTACGTGAACGGAACCGGCTACGCCTCCGTCCTCTACCCGGGCGATGGACACGCCGGATGGGCGGAGTTCCACACCGGCGCACCCCCGGTCGTCCTGCTGCAGTTCTCCGAACGCGGACAGGTCGCCGGCCAAGCCGTCGACGTCAACGCCTTCCGTGGCACCGAGAACGAGCTTCGCGCGCTGTTCGGCAGCGCCCAACCCGAGGGGGAATCCGTGGCAGACATCGTCGAGCAGGGAGCCGGGCAGCTGCATCCGCAGCCTGGCCGCCTGCGCCCGATCAACCGGCAGCAGAACGTCAACCCATCGACACGCACCCCGGCCGAGCCGTGGCCGTACGACATCTGGTGCGACCTCTGGAACGAGATCGCGTGGGACGGCTACGACATCCGCCCCGAATACGCCGACGTCCCCGACGACGTCGGCCGCTCCCTCGTGGCGCTCGTGCAGACCATCGCCGCCCGCCAGGTTCAGCAGAAGGCGCAGCTGGACCGCATCGAATCCAAACTTGACCGACTTCTCGGAGGCACGCAGTGAAGAGCATCGCGAAGAACTACCCGGCCATCCGGCAGGTCATCTACGGCATCCTGACCGTGCTCGGCGCCATCGCCGTCGGTGCCGGCCTGATCACCGAGAGTGAATCGGCCGAGTATCTCGGGTACGCGACGTTGGTGCTGACAACCCTCGGCAACCTGCTTGCCAGCCTGTTCGTCGACCGCACCTCCCCTGCGCAGGAGGCGAAGATCGAGCAGGCCGTTGAGGTCGGGTTCGAGCGAGTCGCGCAGCGTGCGCAGCCGCACGTGCAGGCAGGTATCGACCATGTGAACGATCTGCGGGAGCGGTACGTCGATCCGTTCATCCGCAGGGGGTAGCGCATGGAGCAGTTCTCGACGTTCTTCACCTCCGACATCGGCCTCGGCGGCATCCTCTCGGCAGTCATACTGCTCATCATCTTCGGCGGCCTCGTCCCATGGAGGCAGCACCGAGCTGCACTCGCCGAGAAGGACCGGCAGATCGAAGAGCACCGCGAAGACAAGCTGGTGCAACGCAAGATCATCGACGAGCAGGCGTCTCAAATCTCCCTGCTCATCCCGAAGATCGAACTGTCGGTGCACATGGCCGAAACGCTGAAAAAACTCGGTGCAGGGGAGGGGCTGTGACGTGGTGGAGAAAGAAGCAGAAGCCCGAATCCACGGCGGTGAAGAGGGCGCGGGCGGAACGGATTGTGACCGAGCAGCGGCTCGAGCAGGTGCAGGCGCAACGCGAGTATGTGGAGCAATTGGCCAAACTTGCGGAGAAACACATCAGGGTGAACGGGTTTGGTGCGTCTGCCGCGGCGGCGATGAGGAGGCGGAACGCATGAGACGGATCACCCTGGCGTCGGCTGGGGTCGCGTGCGGTGTAGTGGTTGCGGTGTTCGATCCACAGGAAGAGGCCCGCATCCTGCTGACGACCATGACAATCCTGGCGTGGCTGTTCGTTGCGCTGTACGGGTTCCGTTCTCCGTGGCGCACCACTGAGGCCGGCAAGACGCTGATGTATACGGCGGTCGCTCTCGGGTTGATCGGGTTGCAGCTGATCTCGGTGTGGTGGTTCGGTGACTATCCGTTCCGCGCTGAGGTGCGGTCGGCTGTGGTCTCGGTGCTAGTGCTGTCGTTGCTGCATCGCCTCATGGTGTTGTGGCGGTTCCAGCACGAGGAGGTGCGCGGTGACGTCACCTAACGGCGGTGTCCCGTCCGGTGGTCTCTCCGGCTCGGGCGGGATGTCCTCGCACGCTCGCACGACCGAGGGGCAGTGGCGGGATTCGATCTACAGTCAGGTCGAGGGCCGGTACGGGAAGGTCAACAGCTTCGGGGATCTGATTGGGCAGTGGATCCTCAACATGATCAACAACTTCATCGGTGATCTGCTCGATGCGCTGGACGGGATTACGTTCGGGATCTTCAATCTCGATGATCTCGCGGACCGATTCCGGGGCACGGAGTCTCGTCTGGCACGTGAGGTGGTGCGTCTCGACAACAGGATCGACACGCTCGCCGATGAGTTGGGCGTCGTGCAGATCGCGACGTTCGGGTACTCGGGCCGGTGGTGGAAGCCTGCGGGTGCGTACGGCGACATCGTGTTCGACTGCATCGCCGGGGCGTCCGGCGGTGGCCGGTCGAACAACGGCGGATCGGGCGGCACCTACCGCGGTGGTCTCGGTGGCTGGTCAGGCGGTTGGCAGAAGGTCATCATCCCGTACGACCAGTGCCCGCCATACATCGACATCGTCGTCGGCGAACCCGCACCGGGGGCCACGAGCGACGGCGGACACGGCACCACCGGAAAGACCACCACGTTCTACGCCCCGGACGGCACGATCCTTGCTCAGGCCACCGGGGGAAGTTCGGTGGACCGCAAATACGGTGAGGGAAACAACACGTACCGGGTGCGCGGCGGCAATGGCGGTGGATCCGGCAGTGCTGCCGATGGAACCAGTGGGTCGTCGGGATCCTTCGACCCTGGCGGTAAAGGTGGTGTGGGGTCTGGTGAAGGGGAGAATGGTGCCAGTGTCCCGGCAGGAAAAATCGGCGTCGGCTCAGGTGGGGGCGGCGGAGCGCGAGCGGACCTAACCGGCAACGGTGCCCGCGGGGGTGACGGGGGCTGGCCCTCGGGACCTGGAGGCGGTGGCGGTTCGTACGTCTCCTTCGGTTTCGCCGGGAACGGCGGCGTGGGGGCGGCGGGTGCCGGTTATATCTCCACCCGCATCAGCGACACCCGCGTCGTCCCACCCTCAGTGCCCGCCGGGCTCGCCGCGACAGCGGTCACCGGCACGACGGCGACGATCACCTGGGCTCCGTCGACCGACGACTTCGGCGTCGACCAGTACGAAGTCCTTGTCAACAACGTGGTGCGCGGCTACACCGAGGCGACCTCGTTCCCGCTGACCGGCCTCACCCCGTCCACGGCTTACGCGGTGAAGCTGCGCGCTGTCGACGACAACGGCAACTGGTCGGCCTTCTCGACCGTCCTGAACTTCACCACGACCGCATAGGAGAGCACTCGATGCCTACAGCACTACAGGTCGCCGACGGGCTCGGCGGATGGGCCGGGCCCGCGACCCTCTACCGCGTCGACCCGCCCATCGAAGGCAAGGATCACCTGCTGCTGTTCCATCAGCCGCCGATGTACGGGCAGGTCGGCCAGATGGTCGTGCTGCTCGCGGATGAGGACGCGCAGGTGAAGGACTCCCGCCCGACGCATGGGACGCACGCGACGAACGATCCGAATCATCCGTTCACGCTGCAGATGGCCGGCGGGTATCGGCTGGTGGACTCGGTCGATGAGATGGGGGCGTGATGACGACGATCACCGGCACCACGATCAAGAACGTCGCCAACGGACTATCGAACGGCGACATCACCGTCGAGTCCCCGCAAGTCCGCGGCCGGGCGGGCACATTCATCGACACCGGCGCGAAAACCGTCGACGTCACTGACGGCACGTTCGCGCCGATCGAGGTCGAACCCGGCCCGATCCTCGTGACGATCACGACCGAGGGCGCGCACACCGTGTTCGAGGCGCTCGTGCCCGACTCCGGGAACGTCGACCTGTGGGCACTACGCGAGCAGACCTACTCCTACACCGAGCCGGTGATCTCCGAGGTGGCTGAGCTGGTGCAGCGCGCCGAGGCCGCGGCCGACCGGGCCGAAGCCGGTGGCGGGGGTGGCGGAACGCTGGTGGAGGACCCGCCTGGTTCCGGCCTGTACTCCCCGTCATCCGCCGGCCTCACTGAGGACCCCAGTAATCCCGGCTTGTACCTGATCTGATTGGAGGCCGCGATGGCCAAGAAGCTTATTTCTCTGGACGACGCACAGCCCGCCGGATCACGGTTGCCAGCTGCGGTACGAACAGACCTGAATGCCACTTATGCCCCCGTCGAATCGGGTGTCGTGTTCATCCAGCACGGCGACGATGTGAACGCACCGCGTGGGACAGCGCCGGGCCGACGCATCTGGGTCGGCACCGTGAAGCCCACCGCGTTCCTCGACGGCGTCGATCTGTTGCTCAAGCCGACAACCGGCGCAGTCGTGACGCCACCCCCTGCCGTGCCGACCTCCGGTTTGGTGGCTCGTTGGACCTCGCACGATGCCGTCGGGACACTCGACGGTGCGGTGACGTCCTGGCCCGCTATGGGGGGCACGGTGCCGCTGACACTGACCGGCGGCCCGATACTGCGCAACGCGGACGGAAGGCGTTACGTCGAACTCGACGGTGTGAACGATTATCTGTCGGCCGCGTTCGGGTCGACCATCGCGCAGCCATCGACCACGATGGTTGTCGGACGCTATCCCGACGCAGTCACAGGCAATCAGATCCTGTGGGGTGGCACCACTACCACGTCGGTGTCGCAGACCATCGGGCTTGCAGCTGACGGACGATTCCAGATTTACGGCGGCTCGGGTCGCGTCTCAACCGTCGTAAACGACGGCGGGTGGCACCTGCATCACGCGCTGTTCAACGGCGCTACCTCCGACTATTCCCTCGACGGCGCATCGGTCTCTGCTGGCGCAGCGGGCGCGAACACACTCGACGGGGTTCGCATCGGTGCCAACTCTGCGATCACCTCGTTCTACAAGCTGCACATCGCTGAGGTGCTGGTGTGGAGTCGGGCGCTGACCACGCAGGAAAAGTCCGACGTGTCCGCCGCTCTCATGGCTCACTACGGGATCTGACATGCGTAACGAATCGAGCCGCACAACCAAGGCCACAGCGGGCGGCACCGCATACGACGAGGTGGTGATCTACCCCCTCGGGGTGCAGGACCGGGCACTGGCGTGCATCCCGGCGGGTGTCGCCCTCGGGGCTGAGGCGGTGCTCGCAATCTGTGCGCACGGGTCGGGCGGGACCGAGGAAACCATCAACGGGGCGGCGATGCTGCCCACCCGTGACGCAATGCTCGAGCGGGGTTGGGTTGTCATGTCGGCGTTCGCGCATGATCGGGCCTGGTCGAACGCGGTGGCATTACGCGACTACCAGCGGCTCTACACGTGGGCGGCCTCGCAGTGGCAGGTTACCGACGTAGTGCTACACGGGCAGTCGATGGGCGCGTTGACTTTGGTCAACGTGGTAGCGCGGGATGCGATCCCTCGAGTCCGTGGGGTGGTGAGCATAGACGGGTCTCTCAGCCTCGGCGCGGCGTGGGCGTCGTCCAGCTATAAGTCGCACATCCGCACCGCGTACGGAATCACCGACGATGCGACCTATCCGACTGCGACGGCGGGGCATGATCCGTGCCTGGTCGACGTGCAGCGGTTCGCGGGTAAGCGACTGTTCCTGTCGGCATCCCCTGCCGATACTGCGATCCCGAAAGTGCAGCATTCGGACGTGTTCCATTCTCGGGTCACGTCCGTTGCGGATGAGGTGGTGTACGTGTCCGGCACTGCCGGGCACGTGGAGGCGCCGAACTACTTCCCGCAGGAGGCGGTCGGGTTCCTCGCGGCCGGGCTGACGGGCGCGCCGGCCGACAGTCTGTCTCCGTTGCCGTTCGGGATGACCGAAGGCGACATGTGGGCGTCGGTGTCTGGATCGCTCGTGCAACTCACCCCCTGACCCGCTCGTAACGCATCCCGCGATGGCAGTTACATGACCTGAAAGTGAGCATGCTCATGTCCGTAGATGTTCAGCAATTGATGATGTCGGCATTGCGCAAGCGGGCCGCGCAGGGCGGGAAGCATCTCCACCACCGCGACTGCATCCAAG